>CAZFRP010000001.1:0-19618 GCA_964521415.1 uncultured Candidatus Saccharibacteria bacterium
CTCAACTTCAATGGCTTCTGTCTGTGCTGCCTCTCTTGCCCTAATGGATGCCGGCGTGCCTTTAAAAAAGCATATTGCCGGAATTTCTATTGGCCTTGTCACTAAAGAAAATGGAGAATATAAACTGCTTACTGATATTCAAGGGATTGAAGATTTTACCGGCGATATGGATTTTAAAGTAGCCGGGACTAAAGACGGGATTACTGCTTTGCAACTTGATACTAAAATTGAAGGACTTGATTTTAAAATTATCAAAGAGGCCTTAATTAAAGCAAAAACCGCGCGTCTTAAAATTTTAAAAATTATGGAGCAGACAATATTAAAGCCGCGCGAAAAACTTTCTGAGTATGCGCCCCGGATTGAAATTATCAAAATTAATCCCGATAAAATTCGCGAAGTCATCGGGCCGGGCGGCAAAATAATCAATAAAATTATTGAAGAAACCGGCGTGGCGATTGATATTGAGCAGGACGGCAGTGTGACAATTTCTTCAACCGAGCCAAAAGGGATGCAAGAGGCGATTTCCAAAATCAAGGCCCTGACCAAAGAAGCCAAGACGGGCGAACTTTATCAAGGTAAAGTGACCAGGATTTTGGATTTTGGCGCCTTTGTGGAAATTTGGTCCGGTCAAGAAGGAATGGTTCATATTTCCGAACTGGCGCCTTATCGGGTTAATAAAGTGACGGATGTGGTAAAAGTCGGCCAAATAATTCCGGTTAAAGTAATTAGCATCGACGATCAGGGCCGGATTAATTTATCTTTAAAACAAGCCAAAAAATAATAATTTAAATGTACTCAAATTTTTGGAGGATTTTCTAAAATGAACGCTCAATTTGTAAAACCTACCCGTCTCGACTCGGCGGTCGAGCCGAGGCGGAAATTAAGAATTATTCCACTTGGTGGCCTTGGTGAAATTGGGAAAAATATGATGGTCTATGAATGCGGCCAGGACATCATCGTGGTTGATTGTGGCATTATGTTCCCAGGGCAAGAATTTTTAGGCATTGATTACGTGATTCCAAACATAGAATATCTCTTTTTAAACCGCCATCGCATCCGCGCTATTATTATTACTCATGGCCACGAAGATCATACTGGTGGTCTGCCTTACATTTGGCCAAAATTAGGCGCGTCCATTTATGCAACCAAACTAACCTCAGGTCTTATTGAAGTCAAGATGAATGAGTTTGAAATCAAAAATTTCAAAATCCGTTTGGTTCGGGCCGGCGATTCTATCCAGCTTGGTTCATTTGGGGTGGAATTTTTCCGTGTTAACCATTCAATTCCAGATAGTGTTGGTCTGGCAATTACGACACCCCATGGCCTTTTTGTTCACACCGGTGATTTTAAATTTGATGCCTCGCCGGTTTTTGAAGATCAAACCGATATGGATAAACTGATCTCATATAGCAAAAAAGGCGTTACCGGTCTGCTTTCTGATTCAACTAATGCAGAGATTTCCGGCCACTCTATTTCGGAAAAGGAAGTCGGGCTTAAAATTGAAGAAATTTTTCGGCAAACCAAGGGCAGAATGATTGTCACCTCCTTTGCTTCGCTTATTTCCCGAATTCAACTGGTGATTAACGCTTCGGTAAAATTTAGACGCAAAGTGGCAATTGCCGGATTTTCAATGGAAAAAAATGTTGAAATGGCATCCCGTCTTGGCTATTTAAAAATTCCTCAAGGCGTGATACAGGATATTCGCCATATAAACAAATTGCCGGATAACGAAGTAACGATTATTTGTACCGGCAGTCAAGGTGAGGAAATGTCAGCGTTAGTTCGGATGGCAAACGGCGAACATAAACAAGTTCAAATCAAGTCGGGCGATACGGTTTTAATGTCGGCTTCAATGATTCCCGGAAATGAGCGGGCAATTTATGATACGATTGATAATTTATATCGGCTCGGCGCCCATTGTGTTTATAAAAAAGAATTAGGCATTCACGAATCTGGTCACGCAAAAGTTGATGAACTTAAGAAGATGATAGAAATAATTAAACCAAAATATCTAATTCCCATTCACGGAGAATATCGCATGCTTTTTCACCACGCCGAACTCGGGCAGGAGCTTGGCATTCCTCATGATAAAACTTTAATTGTTGAGGATGGCAGTGTAATTGAATTTCAACGCGGAAACGGCTACATCACCAAAGGAAAAGTTAATGCTTCTTATGTTTTGGTGGACGGGCTTGGAGTTGGCGACATCGGTCAAATTGTCCTGCGCGACCGGCAGGTAATGGCCAAAGACGGCATTTTTGTGGTTATTTTAACGATTGACAAACGAACCGGTAAAATTATTACCTCACCCGATATTATCTCTCGCGGCTTTGTTTATATGCGTCAGTCCGAAGATTTGATTCAGCGCGCGCGAGCAGAAGTCAGAAAAATGTTTTCCCATCACAACAACCGTTTTCCGCTTGATGCGGATTTTATCAAACGTTCCATCCGCGATGAAATGGGAGAGTTTTTGTATAAGAATACCGAGCGTCGCCCGATGGTTATCCCGGTTATAATTGAAGTGTAAATGATCTATTTTATTTTTGGCTTCCGGTTTTCCAGAATCTGAAGCTGGTGTGCTTTTTTCTTTTGTCTTTATTTTGTGATACAATAAACGTGTGGAAATTTAAACAGGAAGGGAAATGGCTTTTGTAGTTAGGCGAAAAAGGAGATTCCAGCGCAGAAAAAAAGTTCGATGGGAGCTTGATCCAGAAACCGCCCGCGAGGCGGCGGCACTTTTGCTTATCCTTTTTGGGGCGCTTTTTTTGCTCTCGCTTTTTGGTTTGGCCGGCTCTTTTGGTCATTTTTTAGTTGATTTATTGTGCCTGCTTTTCGGATTTCTCGCCTATCTTTTTGCCGCCGCGATGGTTGTCTTGGGCGTCGTCTTACTTTTGCCCAACAAATACGAAGTCGGTCCATCATCAATTATTGGCTTGGTTTTATTTTTCTTATTTTTTCCGGGCTTTGTGCATCTTTTTTTTGGCCAAAGTGAAGCGTTAGATATTGCCAAAGAAGGCAGAGGCGGCGGGCTGATCGGTTTTTCTACCTCCGTTTTATTTAATTCTTTAATGGGATTTTGGGCCACTTTTTTGCTTTTATTTTTTGGCACCGTTGTTTCTTTGATGGTTACTTTTTCGCTGAAAATTTCCAATGTGTTTATCAAAATTAAAGGACTCTTTGGTCACTTAAGAGGTGCTGGCTATGAAGTAAAAAGCAATGTGCCAGTACTCTCTATGACGGACAAGAGGGCAGAATTACAAAACAGAGTCGCGCCTGGAGAATATCAGCTTCCGCCAATGGATATCTTGGAAGATCCCTCTGGCTCTCCCCAAGGTGGTGATATTAATAAAAACGTGGCGATTATTTCCAAAACTTTATCTCAATTTGGCATCACCGTGACCATGTCTGATGCAACCATTGGACCCACAGTTACCCAATACACCCTTAAACCAGCTGAAGGGGTAAAATTATCGCAAATTACCGCCCGCTCAAACGATTTGGCTTTAGCCCTGGCTGCTCATGCGATTAGGATTGAAGCGCCCATCCCCGGGAAATCTTTAGTTGGTATTGAAGTACCAAATCAAAAACGAGCGATTGTCACTTTAAAAGAGGTTTTGCTTTCATCGGAATGGAAAGGGCTAAAAGCAAATTTACCAGTGGCTCTTGGTCGGGACGTGGCAGCAACGCCAATGGCCGTGGCCTTAGAAAAAATGCCCCATCTTCTTGTAGCCGGAAGTACTGGATCGGGAAAAAGTATTTTTCTAAATGCCCTGATTTTAGGGATGCTTTATACGAAAAAACCGGACGAGCTAAAATTTATTTTAATTGATCCAAAGCGAGTGGAATTTAGTAATTATAATGGTCTCCCCCATCTTTTGGTGCCAGTGGTAACTGACTTGGATAAAACCGTTTCCACATTAAAATGGATTGTTTCGGAAATGGAACGGCGCTACAAGCTTTTCCAAGAGGCAAAAAAGCGCGACATTGAATCTTATAATGTCGGTAAAAAAGAAGATAAAGTGCCTTATGTGATTGTGATTATTGACGAGTTAGCCGACCTGATGGTGCTATCGGCTTCTGAAGTTGAGTCCTCCATTGTTCGTATTGCCCAAATGGCGCGAGCCACCGGCATTCATTTAGTGGTGGCAACCCAGCGGCCATCGGTTGATGTTATTACCGGATTAATTAAAGCCAATATTACCTCAAGAATCGCTTTTGCGGTGGCTTCGCAAGTTGATTCTAGGACCATCCTTGATATGGCCGGCGCGGAAAAATTAATCGGCGCTGGCGATATGCTTTACCAGTCATCTGATATTGCCAAAGCCCGCCGAGTGCAGGCGCCAATGATTCGTGAGCAGGAAGTCCATAAAGTGGTTGACTTTATTAAGGCGCAGACGCCCGAGGTACAATACCAGGAGGAAATTACCGAATATAAAGCAGAGTCAAAGGGCTTAGGAGAAATCCCCAAGGATGAAATGTATGAGCAAGCAATGGAGACCGTGGCAAATAGCGGCAAGGCCTCAGCATCGCTTTTGCAAAGACGACTTAGAATTGGCTATACCAGAGCCGCTCGACTTTTGGATTTACTGGAACAAAATGGCGTCATTGGTCCGGCTGACGGCGCCAAGCCGCGTGATGTTTTAAATGCCAAACCATTAATGCCCGGCCAAGAAGAGAAAGAATAAAATGTCTGCTTTTAAATTTATAAAAAGAGAAATTGACAAAAAATCAATCGGGAGCAAATTGAGAAAAGCCCGCCAAAAAAAGCGCCTTAGTTTAGCGAAAGCCGAAGAAAAAACGAAAATTAGAACTAAGTACTTAAGATATTTAGAGGAGGAGGATTTCAAAAGTTTTCCCTGCCCGGTTTATATTCCTGGTTTTATCCAAAGTTATGCAAAATTTTTAAAAATTTCAGACGGCCCGCTGGTTTCTTTATATACTCGCGGTGTTAAAGTAGAAGAAAAAATAAACTCATCACAAATTAAAGAGAGGAAAGAGCTTAAATTACCAAAATTTTTTTTGACGCCGACGGTTTTAATAATTTCATTAGTTATCCTGATTTTCTTAGGAGTTTTGGGCTATATCACTTATCAGGTTTCTGGGTTTGCTCGGGCGCCATACTTAATTGTTAAATCTCCGGCCGACGGTAGTGTGGTCAACAAAGACCTTTTGCCGATTGAAGGAAAAATCTCGCCCTCGGCTTCCTTATATATTAATGGTCAAATATTATCATCTGATAGTGAAGGAAATTTTAAACAGGAGGTGAAATTAAAAGAAGGTAAAAATAGTATCTATCTGGCCGCCCAAAACCGATCAGGCAAAAAGACCGAAAAAGAATTATTAATAATTTTAAAAGAAGAGGGGGGTTAGGAGTAAAATGGCAAAAGATGAGGGAAAACAAGGAGCGCTTGATGCCGCCCTTTCTCAAATTGAAAAAGATTTTGGTAAAGGCGCGATTATGAAAATAAAAGGCGGCAAAAGCGTACCGATTGAGTCAATTCCAACCGGCTCCCTTTCTTTGGATTTAGCCCTTGGTATTGGTGGTCTGCCGCGCGGCCGAATTGTGGAGATTTTTGGCCCGGAGATGAGCGGAAAATCCAGTTTGTCGCTCCACGTTATTCGCGAGGCGCAGAAAAAAGAAGGGCTTTGCGCTTATATTGATGCCGAACATGCTTTTGATTCTGAATTTGCCAGAAAAATCGGTGTTAAAATTGAAGATCTTTTGATTTCCCAACCAGATACTGGCGAGCAGGCGCTTTCAATTGCCGAAACCCTAGTTCGTTCTAACGCGGTTGATGTGGTCGTGATTGATTCAGTGGCCGCACTGGTGCCGCAGGCCGAAATTGAAGGAGAAATGGGAGAAACCCAGATTGGTCTGCAGGCGCGGTTGATGTCATCAGCGCTGCGAAAATTAGCCGGCGCCATTTCCAAATCAAAAACGATTGTGATTTTTATCAACCAGTTACGAATGAAGATAGGCGTATTTTTTGGTAATCCGGAAACCACGCCCGGGGGGTTGGCTCTTAAATTTTACTCTTCGGTTCGACTTGATGTTAGGCGTATTGAGCCAATCAAAAAAGGTGATCAAATAATTGGCAACCGAGTGCGGGTTAAAGTGGTAAAAAATAAAGTTGCCCCGCCATTTAAAATGGCCGAATTTGATTTAATTTTTGAACACGGCATTTCTTATGAAGGCGATATTTTAGATCTGGCAGTTTTTTATAATTTGATTCAAAAATCAGGCGCTTGGTTTTTGCACGGGCAAGAAAAATTAGGCCAAGGCAGAGATGCGGCGAAAGATTATTTAAAAAAGCATCAAGAGCTAATGGGAAAACTCAAAAAGCAAATCGAAGAACAAGCAAAAATTAATGTCTAAAATCTATGATATTGCCATTAGATTACTCTCTTTCCGGCCGCGTAGCGAAAAAGAACTACGCGATAGATTAATTGAGAAAAAATTTGACCGAGCCGAAATTGAGGCAACAATTTTACGGTTGAAAAAAGAAAAATTGCTTGATGATGAATATTTTGCCAAAGCTTGGATTAGGCACAGGACGATTTTTGGCGCTAAGGGCAGGAGTTTTATTTCGCGCGAACTTGCATATAAAGGAGTTGATAAAGACCTAATTCAAAAAACTCTGGAAAAAGAATATAATGAAAAAAAGGAAGAAAAGTTAGCACAAGATGTGGCGGCAAAAAAATTAAAAACACTTCACGAAAAAGACCGGCATAAAAGATACGAAAAATTAGTTGGGTTTTTATCACGCCGCGGCTTTTCCTGGGAAATTATAAAGAGGGTGCTAAATGAAATACATTAAATGGTTTCGTGATATTGGCAAAAATGATATTGCAAAGGTGGGCGGAAAAGGAGCAAATCTTGGCGAGATGACCAAAATGCGCCTGCCAGTACCACCTGGTTTTGTTATCACCTCAGCCGCTTATGATCATTTTTTAAAATTCAATAACCTCACCCCAAAAATAAAAGAGGCATTGTTGGGTCTTTCTGCTGATGATACCGCCAAAATTACCATAGCATCAAAGAAAATCAAAGAAGCGATTTTATTTTCTAAAATTCCCGATGATTTAAAAAAAGAAATTGAAGCCGCTTACAAGAAATTGGGTAGCGATACTTATGTTGCCGTACGTTCATCAGCGACCGCAGAAGATTTACCGACCGCTTCTTTTGCCGGCCAACAGGCGACCTTTTTAAATATCAAAGGCGAAAAACAAGTGGTGCGCGCGGTTTTAAAATGCTTTGCTTCGCTTTTTGAGTCAAGGGCAATTTACTATCGGATAAAAAATAAATTCGATCATCTTAAAGTAAAATTAGCCGCCCCGGTCCAAGAAATGATTCAGTCAGAAGCAAGCGGCATTATATTTTCAATTGATCCTCTAACTTCAGATAAAACCAAAATTGTCATTGAAGCCGGGTATGGTCTTGGTGAGGCCGTGGTCTCTGGTTCAATTACACCAGACAGATACGTAGTTTCAAAAAAAGATTTTAAAATTTTGGGCCGGGAAATTCATCAGCAGACCTTTATGATCAAAAAAGTCGGCAGCAAAGATAAACACCTTACGGTGCCAAAAAACTGGCAGGAAAAACAGAAAATTAGTGATCAGGTTATTGTCAATTTAGCCCGATATGCGGAAAAAATTGAAAAACATTATGGAAAGGTGATGGATAGCGAATGGGCGGTTTCGGATTCTAAATTGTATTTTGTGCAAACGCGACCAGTAACGACGGTAAAGCAAACGACAAACGACAAACGACAAACGACTGGCGAAGCCAAAGGCGAAGTTTTACTAAGGGGTCTTGGAGCCAGTATTGGATCAGCGTCAGGACCAGTTCATCTTATTAAAAAACCTGGCGAGCCGTTTGAAAAAGGAGGGGTACTGGTAACTGAATTTACTAATCCCAGTTTTGTGCCGCTGATGCAAAAAGCCATTGCCATCGTGACCGATACCGGCGGGGCAACTTCCCATGCGGCGATTGTTTCGCGCGAATTAGGAATTCCTTGTGTGGTTGGAGCTGGAAAGGCCACTTCAGTTTTGAAAAATGGCCAAGTGGTGACAGTTGATGGCGAGAGCGGCACGGTATACAAAGGACAAATTCAAAATTCCCAGCCAAAGGCTGGTCCGCCTTTGGCGGAAAATGTCAAGAAAGAGCCAGCTCCAATTACGGCTACTAAAGTTTATGTTAATTTAGCTGAGCCGCAAATAGCGGCTGAGGTTGCCAAAGAGCCGGCAGACGGCGTTGGTTTACTTCGAGCAGAATTTATGATTGCCGGTATTGGCGAGCATCCTCGCGCGATGATAAAAAAAGGCAAAGGCAAAGAATTTGCGAAAAAATTGTCAGATGATATAAAGCAAATAGCACAGGCGTTTTTTCCGCGGCCAGTGGTATACCGGGCGACTGATTTTAAAACCAATGAGTACAGCCAGCTTCCGGGCGGCAAAGAATTTGAACCAGAGGAAGAAAATCCGATGTTAGGTTTTCGGGGTGCTTTTCGCTACATTAACGAGCCAGAAGTTTTTAAACTGGAGCTTTGGGCCTTGCGGCGGGTACGTGAGCAGTTTGGTCTAAATAATGTTTGGTTAATGATTCCTTTTGTCAGAACTTTAGAGGAGTTACAAAAGGTGCAGGATATTTTGCATCACGAGGGAATGGCACGGATGCACGATTTTAAACTCTGGATGATGACTGAAATTCCCTCCAATGTATTTTTGATTGATAAATTTTGCCAAGCAGGGATTGACGGCATTTCTATTGGCTCAAACGATTTGACTCAACTGATTTTGGGGATTGACAGGGATTCTAAAATGCTAGCTAAAGAGTTTGATGAACGAAATGAGGCGGTAATTATGGCCGTAAAACATTTAATTAGAACTTGCCGTAAATATCATCTTACCTCGTCTTTGTGCGGCCAGGCGCCATCAGTTTATCCGGAATTTGCCGAAATGCTGGTACAATCTGGTATTACTTCAATTTCCGTCAATCCTAATGTTATCTTGCAAACCAAAAAACTGGTGGCCTCAATTGAGAAAAAAGTGATGCTGGATAAAATCAAAGAGATCGAAGGACTTAGCAACAATTATTAATTTTTAATTATCTAATTTCTAATCAATTTTAAATTTTCTAATTTTCAAAAATAATAAGAAATTTGTTTTTTGTGCTCAAATTTGGTAGAATTTATTTGAAGATGGAAGCGTGCTGGAGTGGTTTAACAGGCAGACCCGGAAAGTCTGTGTAGTCGCAAGGCTACCAGAGGTTCGAATCCTCTCGCTTCCGATTTGGCATCGTGAGTTCGCCCCAGAACCGAAGCTGTGCTCGGTTCGGGGCGCCCTGAACCCAACGTGGTTTATAGGCGAATCTCACCCTCTCCGAAGGATAGAAGTTTGGAACTTTTTCAGTAGGTAAAGGGAGAGGTTAACAGGAAAAATAAGGTTTCAATGCGAGCGGTTTTTAATTCGGGCGAGCGAGAATCAAGGTTCTGACGAAGTCAGGTTCTTATTTATTTAAATCTATAACTTTTTTTAACTCTTTTAAGCTTAAAACTTTAAATTTTATCCCGGTGGCTTTTAAATTATTTTTAGCATTTTGACCATAGTAATTCCTTTCGACCGTCTTTTGCGGTCCTGCCGTGTAACCGTTTTACTGTCGGTCGAAATTAACGAGGGCTGTTCTAAACCATCATTTTTCTGTGAATATCCTCGGTTTTTATTTGTCTAAAAATGAGATACCAATTCTCCTTTTTTTACTGCCTTAATCGTAATCTTTTGTGATAAACTATAAACAAGGAGGAAATTGGAAGAAAGCTGGCATAATCTTAAAATTGAGGAAGTTTTTTCCAAATTAAATAGTTCTGATAAAGGATTGGCTTTTGAAGAAGCAAGCCAAAGGATTGAAAAATACGGAAAAAATAAACTTCCCGAAGCAAAAGCAGAGAGCTATTTTGCGATTTTTTTGCGTCAGTTTCAAAGTTCCTTGATCTATATTCTTTTTGTTGCCGGTCTAATAGTGCTCTTAATGAAAGAGTACACCGACGGCTTGATGATCTTTTTTGTGCTTATTTTTAATGCTTTAGTCGGCACAATTCAAGAGAGTAAAGCCCAAAATACTCTTTTAGCGCTTAAAAAGTTTGTTAAAACAAAAGCCACTGTTTTAAGAAATGGTAAAGAAACCATTGTTCCCGATTACGAACTGGCCCCTGGTGATTTGATAATACTTCAAGAGGGTGAAAAAGTGCCTGCTGACGCCAGAATTATTGAGTCAAGCAGTCTTCGTCTTGATGAAGCGGCTTTAACCGGCGAATCGAAACCAGTTAGTAAAATTACTGATATTTTAGAACAGAAAGAGCCCATCTCGGAACAAAGAAATATGATTTTTAAAGGAACTCATATCGTTGCTGGAAGCGGTATGGCAATTGTTGTAGCTACAGGTCTTAAGACAGCCATTGGCAAAATTACCAAAGAAATTGCGACGATTGATACGGAAATACCTTTAAAAACTAATATCCGCTATCTTTCTCGATTGATTGTCATCGCGGTTGTTAGCATTGGGGCGGTTTTGTTTGTTTTAGGTTTGTTACAAGGAAAACCTTTAACAGAAATGTTTAGGACTGTTGTCTCATTGGCGGTTTCTATTATCCCAGAAGGTTTACCAGTTGTGATGACTTTAATTTTGGCCAGTGGTGTTTGGAGAATGAGCAAGCGCCATGCCCTGGTCAAAAAACTTCAAGCGGTCGAGGCCTTAGGCCAAACGAAAGTTATCGCTGTCGATAAAACAGGGACGATTACCAAGAATGAAATAGTGATTGAAAAAGCCTTTGTTGATAATAAGGTTTTTGATGTCATTGGCGAGGGATATAATCCCAAAGGCGAAATAAAATTTGAGGGAAAAGTGATTAATTTTCATGATCATCCTGGATTAATGCTTCTTGGTAAATCAGCAATTTTTAGCTCGGGAGCTCGTTTGAAATCCTCTCCTGATAATCAATGGCAAATTACCGGAGATCCTACTGAAGCGGCAATGTTAGTTTTTGGTCAGAAGCTGGGATTAAATAGGGATAATTTGGAAAAAGATTCCCCAAAAATTAGCGAAATTCCCTTCGATTATAAGTTGAAGTTTCACGCCACGGTTCAGAAAAAGAATAATCAGAAAATGTTGATTGTTACTGGCGCGCCAGAGGCGATTTTGAGTCTTTGTCAAACTATTTGGCACGCTGGAAAAGTTATAGGATTATCGGTTTTGGAAATTAAAAAACTGGAAGAAATTTTTCATAAGATGTCCAAAGAAGGATTACGAGTTGTTGCTTTGGCCAAGACTAATCAAGTGCCGAAAAATCTTAAACCGGGCGAAGTTCAGTCGCTTACATTTTTAGGATTTTTAGGTATGAAGGATGCCACTCGTCCCGAAGCGCATGAAGCAGTAAAAAAAGCAAATCTTGCCGGGATAAAAGTGGTTATGATTACGGGCGACCATAAAATTACGGCTTGCGCGATAGCCAAAGAAGCTAGCATCTACCACGACGGTGATAAAATCCTTACGGGCGAAGAGATGGATAAACTTTCTGATGTAGAACTTTCGGGAAAACTTTCTAAAGTGTCTGTTTTTGCCAGAGTAACCCCCGAACACAAATTAAAAATTATTAGGGCTTACCAGAAAGGAGGAGAAATTGTCGCGATGACGGGTGACGGAGTAAACGATGCTCCATCACTTGTGGCCGCTGATCTCGGTATATCAATGGGAAAAATTGGCACGGAAGTTGCCAAAGAAGCGGCCGATATTGTTCTACAAGACGATAATTTCGGCACGATTATTTCGGCGGTTGAAGAGGGTCGAGCGATCTACAAAACAGTAAAAAAAGTTATTCTTTATCTTTTTTCTACTAATATTGGTGAAGTTCTAACTATTACTGGAGCATTGTTTTTAGGATGGCCATTGCCCATATTACCAGCGCAAATTATCTGGTTAAATTTAGTTACTGACGGCTTTTTGGATGTGGCGTTAGCAATGGAACCGAAAGAAGATGGATTATTGAAAGGTAGGTTTGAAAAATCTTCCAAATATCTGGTCGATTCCTTAATGGTAAAGAGAATGGTTTTGATGGTAGTACCGATGGCAATGGGCGCACTACTGCTCTTTCAAAGATTTTATCAGATAGATTTTATTAAAGCCTGGACAATATCTTTAACGACATTAGCTGTGTTTCAATGGTTTAATGCTTGGAATTGCCGCTCTGAAGAAAAATCCATCTTTAGAATGAAGCTTTTTTCTAATAAATTTTTGGTTGGAGCGACAATCATTGTGATTTTGTTACAGCTTTTGGCGGTTTATAATCCTTTGATGCAGAATATTTTACACACAACCGCTTTATTGCTTTTGGATTGGGCTTTAATTATTGCCGTTGGGTTGTCGATTGTTCTGGTAGAAGAGATAAGAAAGTTTTTTTATCGTCGACGCCAATAACACTCAAAATGGTACAAAACAAGGTTCTTGAGCGATGCGAGGGGTTTTTAATTCGAATACAATGAGAATCAAGGTTTTCGCCGAAGGCGAGGTTCTTATTTACGCACAATGTGATACCTTAAGGTAGGACAAAAGGTTCTAGACCCGAGTGTCCCGAATATGCACCAAAATCGTGGGTTCGCAATTGCCGCATTTGCGTAAGCAAACCCACATTCGTGGGATTGCAATCCCACTTTAGCGAGGGTCTCACCTCCACCGCCAGATAAAAAATAGCAAAAAATAAATGAAAATATTAAGAGCCGGAAACATTGCATAAAAAAGATCTGCAAAAAAGCCAGTGCAATAATAAATAAAGTAACCCGCCCAGGAATTCCCGGACGGGCCGGATGAACGGGGTGCAATGCGCCTAGAGGTGTGTGGCAGTGGTGTTGTTCTCGTCGGCGTATGTCACCGGCGAGTATCCCACAAGGATCATACCTCTAGAGCAGACCAAGATGTGCTCCTCGTCTGGCTCGAACATAAACATCACGGGTGCGGCAAGCTGTTGCTCTTGAACGCCGTCGGACAACGTCCATGTTCGTATGGTGCTGTGACCCTGCACGAGAAAGAATCCCTCGACATGAGGATGGGAATGGTTACCCAGGACTATTCCTTCCTTCTTCGCGCGGAGCACCTTTGCTTCCACCACTCTTGGAAAGTCGGGCGGGGGGCGAAAGGCCGTCAACTTACGACGGACATCACTGTTGGTATCGGCCACAGGAAAGACTATCATTGTTGTTCACCTCCTTCTACTCGCGAAATCGTAGCCATCATTTTATACCATAATCGCGTCAAGATTGTCAATTACTTTTATGCTATAATAATTTTAAGTGAGGGTGCCGTGACCGCAAATTTAACTAATGTTTCATACGTTTCTGCCTTTGCAATGGCAGCGATATTGGCCTTACTTTCTGGCCTTTTTCTTTTAATTTCCTTGAAAATTTTTAAGGTCGAAAAAAGAAGTTATGGTTTTGCTTATTTAATTGCTTTAGCAAATGGCATCGTAAATGTTTTATTAAATATTCTCATTATGGGAAAAATTAATAATGTTTTACTGTTTATTATTGGCGTTTTAATTTCATTTGCGATTGTCGGGCTGGCGGTTTTATTAAAATATAAACCCGGATTTGGAAAAACTGTCTTAATCTGGTTAATTTGGGCAGTATTTAATTTTATCATTACGTTGCTATTTACACTCGTAGCTAGTGCTTTTGCGGCCTTTGTCACTGGCCTTACAGGAGCGTAAAAGTTTCTTTGCCAAAAATAGTGAATTTTGGGGGGCTACGCCCCGCCGATAAATCTCGGCACGAGGCGTGTATGAATAAGGACCGTGAAGCTTTCAGCTTCAGAACCTTGTTTTTCATTGCGGTTAAAAATAATACCCATAAGCCGTATTGCCGCGAAGCGGCAGTGCTGCGGAGGCAGTGTGCGGAGATAAGGCGGGGCTTGACGTCCGGCTCTTTTTTTGTTATAATGGTATAATTTCCAAAATTAAATTAAATTCACCCCGTTAAATCCCAGCTAAGCTGGGTCCGCCAAAGGCGGAATTTAACAGGGTAAAAGTAGGGGTAAAATGCAAAAACAAATCGGCGTAATGGCGCGTCCTGTAACACTGCCAAAAATTGGCAAAGTCAAAATTCCTGAAATTATTTTCGGGGTTTTTGTTTTAATTTGTTTACTTGCGGCTTCTTTAATTGTCTATCAAAATCTATACGCCAACAAAATCTTTGCCGGAACTAAAGTGGCGGGAATCTCTTTATCTGGTAAAAGCAAAGATGAAGCAAAAGCAATTTTAGAAGCCAATACAAAAGATTTTGAGCAAAAAGAGATTGAAATTAAATATGAAGCAGAGGTCCAAAAAGTAAAACCGGCCGATCTTGGGATTTCGGCTGATATTCAAAATCAAGTTGATCAGATTTATGATATCGGCCGCAGCGGCAAATTTGTTGATAAAGAAATAGAAATTATTAAAAGGATTTTTAGCAAAAAAAATCTCCCCATTGCTTTAAATATTAATGATGAAAAATTAAATCAATTTTTAGCGCCGTACAATAAAAAAGTGACGGCTCCTCAAAACGCTTCACTTAAAATTGAAGGGCAAGATATTTCTGTCGTTCCGGAAAAAGACGGCTATGCACTCAATACTGAGCAAATTAAGGAACAGATTAAAAATGAAATCGGTTTTCTTAATTTTTCCCCAATAAACATTGCCATTATGCCGGCGGTTCCAATTATTTATCAAGACGGCGTGGTTCAGGCAAAAAGCGAAGCCGAAAAAATTATGGCCTTACCTATTACTTTAACTTATGAAAATAAAGCATATCAGGCAGATGGAGCGCAAATTGGGCAGTTTATTAAATTTGAGGAAAAAGATAAAGCGCTGGCTGTTTCCTACAATGATGAAGCAATTTTAAAATATATTGCCGGGTTAGCTGCCAAAATTGATATCAAGCCAATTGATAGCGAAAAACTCTCTACAACCTCCCAAATTACCAAAGAAGGAACTGATGGTCGTGCGCTTAATCGTGAAAATACCAAAGCCCAAATTAAAGAAGCGCTGAAAGGCAAAGACAAAAATATTGCTTTAACAGTTGATAAAAAAAAGCACGGCGAAAAAACGGTTTTTCCGGACAATGTGGCTGTCGGCGGACGTTTTCCAGGAAAATATGTTGATATTGATCTTTCTGAACAAAAACTTTATGCTTTTGATGGTGAAAATTTAGCGAGATCTTTCTTAATTTCTTCAGGACTTCCTGGTACTCCCACTCCTACCGGTACTTTTTCTATCTATTCAAGATCACGTGCTTCACTTATGGCTGGCCCTGGATATTATTTGCCAAATGTCCAATGGGTAAATAGGTTTGCTGGTTCAAATTCAATCCATGGTACTTATTGGCACCATAACTTTGGCCACCCGATGTCACACGGCTGTGTTAATGCCACCAACGGCGATGCTCAGTTTATCTATGAATGGGCGCCAATGGGAACCCCAGTCTTTATTCACAAGTAATAATTTGCGGGTCCCGCTCGGGTATCATCTTTCTCAAGACCGCGTCCGCCGACCCAGCGTGTCGGCGGCGCTTAATCTCGCCCTCGCTCTCCGCCGCTTCGCTCTGGAACCTTGCCCGCTCGGGCTCCGAATGTCTTCGAAAGAGATACCCTCGCACTCGTGAAATAAAGGCATCTTTTTTTATGTAATTAAATAATGTAAAATATGTCTACGAGGAATGCGATGGTAGCTTAGCTGGTAAAGCGTGTGCTTCCCAAGCACAAGATCGCGGGTTCAAGTCCCGTCCATCGCTGTGACAATAGATTGTCGCCAGTTCGCCCCGAACCACATAGGGTTCAGGGCGCCGTGCACCCTTCGTGGTGCTACGGCGATTCCGCTCGCTCGCTTATGCCGTCTTAGCTCAGTTGGTAGAGCAACACTTTCGTAAAGTGTGGGTCCCGAGTTCGAATCTCGGAGACGGCTTTTTTTTGTCCTTACTTCCCGATAAATCTTCTTATCTTAGAATGATTTTCTGTTTCAGAGAGCCAGTCGGCATAGCTTTTATCAACACTGCCTTTTTTCTCGGTTACTTTAAAAATCAAAAAACCAAAATCGGTTTTTATTGGCAAAGATGGCAGTTCATTTTCTTTTAGTGAGAAAATAGCATTTTCTATCTCTTTGGTCATTGGTTTATCAAAAATTACTCCGCCTCTTTGCACAAAACCGACATCTCCGCCATTATCGCGGGAAATTTCATCTTCAGAGAATTTTTTAGCCAGTTCCCCGAAGTCGCCACCGCTTTTTAGCTGATTTAAAACATCATTAGCTCTATTTTCATCTTTTGTAATAATAATATCAAGATGAGCTGAAGTTAAAATTTCATTGCGGAATTTTTCTATTTGCAGTTTATCTTTGATTAGCGACTTAAAATCTTTTAAGGAAATGCCATAAAGCTCGGCTAACATATTTTTGGTATTTTCTTCACCTTGATTGTTATCAATAATGGTCTGATATTCTTTTTCAATATTTTCATTTTTGATCGTAATTCCTCTTTGGCGCAATTCTTTATCAACCAGTGTTTGTTCGACTAATTTATCCATAATTTGACGGTTTAACCCGGCTTCATCTTCAAGCAACGTGCCGGTTTTTTCATAAAAATATAAAATAAATCCTTTTTGGAATTCAAATTCCGCCAAAGAAAGAAAAGATGGCCCGACAAAACCCGCCGGATACGGCACGACTTTAACCATGGTTTTTGTGCCATAGCGGCTCCAATGAAATTTATAAATTCCCACGCCATAAACAATAACCGTAAGGACAGCTAAAACCCCGATGGCGATTACAATACGTATGGCTAATTTTTTGGCATCCGGCCGTTGCAGTTTAGGAAACTTTGGTAATGAAATTTTTCTCATTTTGCGTATTCCTTTCTATTTTAATAGCTAACGACTGATAGCTAATGACTAAATAAGCGGCCACCTGGTGGTAATAAGTACCAGGGCGGTAGCGGCGCCGATAACAACAAGATAGGTTAATATTTTTTCTTTCATTATAATCATAAACCAGAAAGCATAAAAGATTATGGTCAAAATAAAGGCTTTGGAGAGCGGATTGGTGGGCCAAAAAGATAAAGCGTAAAAAAGCTCCAAAAGGCAGACAGAAAGGCCAATTGCCGCCAGCGGACTGCCGGAAAAACGTTTTTTTTCATATGAAAGATAAAGGAAAAGCAAAAAAGTATAAATCAAAACCAAAAGTTCTGCCAGCCAGGCCGGAATTAAAAAGATAAACTGCAAATTGTAAAGATCAAAAAAACCTAAAAAAATACTAAGAAAGATTAGAAAATCCAGCGATTCAATTCTATTTTTGACATAAAAAAGCATGGCTCCCAAAAATAGAAACAAAGCAAATAGGTTATTGAACGAGCCGCTGCCAAAGCCCTTAAAATACCAAAACAGCACAATGAGGACAAAAAGAAGTAGAGGAAGCGATAACTCTTTAATTAGTATCTTTAAAGTCTTTGCCCAAGACGACCAAAAGGTCAATATTTCCTCCTTGCTCCCCGTTTTCTTTTTTTACGTTATATATTCCAAGTCGTTTTTTTAAAAGCGTTAAAGTAGCTGATTTTTCGCCATTGCTGTAGTCATAAATGACTGATTTTGAGGCCGATTTCGTCGCGTCAGTGACACTTGTGATGGTATAGCCGTAGTTTTTAAGAAGATCAGCCACCTCATCGCCTAAAGACGATTTCGCGCTGGCATTTTGAATTTCAATTTTGGCGGTTTCTTCTGCTAAAAACGGATCAGTCAAATAGGAGTGGACAAATTTCTGAATGTCTTTAAAATCACCGGATTTTGGTACTAAGACATAACCGCCTTCGCCATTTTTGGAAACCAAAAGCCCGTCAGTACCTGAATCTAAAACTTTGGTGGCGATATTATTTTTATCAATTTCTTTGCCAAGACCAACTAAGCGGTTCATTTCTGAAATAGAAAGATCGGTCTTAACATGAGTGCCCAAAATTGAAATTATTGAGGTTAGCTTGGCTGGATTTGCTAACACCCCGACAGACAATGATTTATCAAAAAAGGCCTTAAGGAGTTTTTGCTGTCTATCAGAGCGGTCAAAATCTGAGGTTGTTTCCCTGGAGCGCGCATATTTTAGCGCCAGTGCCCCGTTCATATGGGTCTGGCCGGCTTTGAGGTAAAATGGGGCATAACCTTTCATATCCGGCGCTGGATAATACGGATCAGAGATGGCTTTATCAACTAAGACATCAACACCGCCTATAGCATCAATTAATTTGGCAAAACCTTCAAAGTCCATTTTCAGAAAATAATGAATTGGCATATCCAAGGCTTCGTCAACGATTTTTTTTGCCAGCGCTCCTCCGCCACCGGTCTCTTTTTGATGCGACTCGCCGTAGGCGTGAGCATAGTTTATTTTGGCATAACCGCCGTCAATCTTAACTTGCAGATCCCTGGGAATAGAAAGTAAGGCGATCTTTTTATTCATTGGATCAATTGAAGCAAGCATCATAGTATCAGTTAAATTGCCACCAGGATGATTTGCCCCGCCAAGTCCAAGTAGAAGAATATTAATCCGTCCGTCGCCTTCGCCTTTAAGTTCAGAAGTATTTAGCTTGGGCAAAAACCAGGGCGCGACATTGCCTAAGTTTTGGGTAATAATATTTTTACCAGCAAGTAAAACATTAAAGCCAAACCAAATTAAAAAAGCCAAAATTGCACCTGAAAAAAGGCCGAGCGCGATTTTTTTCCACTTCTTTTTTGGTTTTTCCACATGGATTTCTGTTGGCATAGCAATATTTAGAATATCAAAAACCATTGACAAACTCAATATTTTCTGATAAAATATAGCCAGCAAAGTCGAGGACGATAAAGGCAAACCCGCCGTAAGACGGGGACGCAAAGTCACAGATCCGTCTCGCTGATGCGAGCCGAGATGGCTGGGCTGCCGAAACTTCGGCACAGATTCTCGATTTTGCACAAATCTCAATGTGAGAGGTGCAAAGAAATGGACCGGACGGATAGAGTTTTTCGGGTTTTTCTACGACTGGCCAATGCTACGGCTACTGCAGGCGGGCCAGATGTCAGGGAACTGCTTGAACTGTGTACGATACTTAAGCAGTACCAGCATCAGGAAGTCGTCCGACTGGTAGAGCATCAGAACTGCTTGATTCTCACCCATGATGTTCCGCAGGCATTTCGCTTTGTTTTGCCTTGCGGCGAGTGCGGCGGAGAAAGCGAGCCAGTGCTTCTTTGCCTGGATCCTGGGCTTCATTTGAGGCCGATAAGAAAGGCATATATGCAATCGGCAATGCGCAGGCCGATGTACTTCCAAACCCAGAGTGTCGAGGACATCAGAATCTGGGGCAAGTGTCTTTCTTGCGGCAAGGAGCTTTCCTCGCTCGTCTGCATCGCGCCAAAGCAGGATCAGGTAATGGCCTGTTAAGCCTTACCAAAGAGCCCCGCACCGAACTCCGGTACGGGGCTTCGTCTTTTTGACATTAAGGCGATTTTTTTATTTCGAGTGAAGCGAGAAACAAGGTTCCTGAGTTATTGAGAAGGGTTCTTATATTCTACTTCCGCTTATTTTTTTGACTT
>CAZFRP010000002.1:0-18966 GCA_964521415.1 uncultured Candidatus Saccharibacteria bacterium
ATCTGTTGCATTAAGACTCCTTAAAGGAGTCCAATATGTTAATGAACTTTTGCAGCGCAAAATAAAAAGGGAGACCTTCTCCCTGTTAACATTTAGAAACAGCGTGCATAACCTCCAGATACCTTTCAAAAGCAATACTTGAGTCCAAAAAACTCGGGTTTGGTTTCGCAATGTCATCATCTAAGAATATTCCGCTGTGGCGTGCTTGTCTTCTGCGTTTTGGAAGCTGATTTCGATTTACAACTTTATCTAACGACTCCGAAAATTCCTGAACTTCTCTTCTGCAATATCTACGATATTCTGAAACAATTAAGGCTAGCAATTTCCTTCTCGTCTTAGTATCATCTTCTAAACAATTGGGTATTACAAAAACCTCGCAGCCGACACTTAATCCACTTTCTGTTTGCCATTCGTCACACCATAAATCAAAATCAGAGCGTCTTAAAAATTGATACCTGGTCATTCTGATAATATCTAAAGACATTCTTCTTGTCCTGCTTTTATGGATAAAGCCATCCCGCACAAATGTATCAATATCTTGCTCGGTCAAGATGCCTGCCCCAATCAATGAATTAAGGCACTGATTAATGTATTGTTTGATTTTAGACGAATCGGACATCTAACTCACCTCCTTTTGTTAAAGAACTGATATTTTTAGAATAAAAAGATTTTTCAGAGATTGCAAATAGGAGAAAATAAAAAAATGGCTGCCGGACTAGGATTCGAACCTAGACCGCGAGATCCAGAGTCTCGCGTCCTACCATTAGACGATCCGGCAACAATTTTCTATTTTAAGAGGATGAAAGCTTCGAAAAACAAACTTTCCCATTAGACATACGTCGCAGCATGCTGCGACGTAGTTTATTTTAGCAAAATTTTTACCATTATTCAATAAGTGAATTATACAATTTTTCGGTTTTTTCGACCATTCCCCTGTCTGTAAACAATTTCGCGCGTTTTTGGCCGCATTTTGCCAGTTTTTCTCGGACTGCTTTTTCTTTAATAAGGTAGGAAATCGCGTCAGTTAAAGCGGCAGAATTTGCCGGCGGGACTAAAATTCCGCAATCGGTTTTTTCAAAAGGTTTTTTTGATAATTTGTCCGACATAGAATTTATTATTTCGCACAATCCACCGACACGAGAGACGATTACAGGCACACCAACGCTCATTGCTTCAAGAGCGGCAATACCAAAGGCCTCATCTAATGACGGCTGGACATAAATATCTAATGTCGGATAAATAGTATAAATGTCATTAACGAGTCCTTTAAATTCTATTTTTTTGGCAACTCCCAACTTTTTGGCCAATGCCTGCAATTTCTCTTTTTCTTCGCCCTCACCCACTATTAATAATTTTAAATTTTTAATTTTAAATTTTAAATTCAGCGCACTTATGGCCTCAATTAAATACTTTACCCCCTTTCGTTTTGTGAGCGAACCAACAAATCCAATCGTAATTTGTTGTTTGTTTTTTTTAGTTTGTCGTTTGTTTTTTGGCAATTTGATTCCATTATAAATTACCACAACTTTTTCGGGTAAAGTAATTCTCTTTTCAACCAAAAATTCCGTCACCGCTCCTGATACGGCGATAGTTTTTTGAGTAAACAAATCCAAAAACCAAAGAGTAGCCAGCTGGCTAAAATGTGTCAGAGGATTTCTAATTTTATATTCTCTGGTCCAAAGATGCTCGGTATAAACCACTTTTGGTGCGTGTTTAATGCTACCGATTACAGCTAAACGTCCCAAAAATCCACCGCGCGTACCATGACAGTGAAGAATAAAAGGCGCTTTTTCGCGCTTAATCTGACGGATGATTTTTTTGATTTTATGTATCGCCAGAAAATCCCATTTTGAATACATTGGCACAACTTCAGTTTTAACGCCTTTGATTTCCTTCAAAATACCCGCTAAGGGCCCGGGCGGACAGATGCACGTTGTTTCAAATTTCTTCTTATCCAAACCACGTACCAAAGTAAGCAAAGAGGTTGAACCCCCTGACAGGGTTGATTCACCGATTACCTCTAAGATTTTTGTTTTCATTGCCCCTTCATTTTAAAGCGGATTTAAGACGCCCTAAGTATTCTTTTTTTCCTAAAATTTCCATTGATTCAAAAAGCGGCGGCGATACCGGCGAATAAGTAATTGCAATACGTATCGGCGCTAAAAATTGCCGCAAAGACAGATTCATTTTATCTGATACTTGCTTTGCCTTTTCTTTGATTTTATCACTCTTTCCGGCGGTCTTTTTGAGTTCATTTAAAAAAGCAGATAAAACTTCTTTGGTTTTTTCTTTGCCGAGTTCTTTGTTTAAATCGCTTTCTTTTATTTTTTGGCGTTCAAAGAAAAAATTCGTCCAAAATGGCACCTCATTTAGCCGTTTTATCCTCTCTTTGATGATTTCAATGATCTTTTCATCAATTTTACAAAATCCTAACTCCATAATTCTTTTTTGGAGCTCATTATTTTTTAAATTACAAATCCACTGCGAATTTAACCAATCAAGCTTTTCTTGATAAAAAATCGCCGGACTTTTTTGCAAGTCATCGATGTCAAACTCTTTAATCATTTTAGAGATGCTGACTGTCTCCTTATCAGCAGAATACCAGCCCAAGGTGGCTAAATAATTTAATATGGCTTCTTTTAGATATCCTTTTTTTCGGAAACTCTCAACATCAACATTGCCAAAACGTTTTGACATTTTGGTTTTATCCGGATTTAAAATAAGAGGTAAGTGGACGTATTTTGGCTGGGCAAATCCCAGTGCGCGCTGAAGTAAAATCTGTTTTGGCGTGTTTGATAGATGATCTTCGCCGCGAATAATGTGAGTAATTTTCATTTCCGCATCGTCAATCACCACGGCAAAATGAAAAATCGGTGTACCATCTGACTTTACAATAATAAAATCGCCTTCAT
Source organism: uncultured Candidatus Saccharibacteria bacterium (assembly GCA_964521415.1). Lineage (GTDB taxonomy): Bacteria > Patescibacteriota > UBA1384 > JAPLVJ01 > JAPLVJ01 > CAZFRP01. The sequence continues at coordinate 2,913 of CAZFRP010000002.1, forward strand.
TTTTAAGGTCAAAACTAACTTTGCCGTGAATTAGGTCCATAAATTCAATTTTCTGGACCATTTTGAATTTTTTTTGCACTGCCCCTACATCAAGCCGCAGAGCCGGCTTTCTTCCCTCTTTCTCTAACTTTGCAATCTCTTTTTCGGATAATTTTTTACAGCGGCCAGAATAGCGCGTTGGTTTTTTTTGCGCTTCTTGGAGTCGGCGTTCTTTTTTTAATTCTTCTTTACTACAATAACAATAATAAGCCAATCCCTTTTTTAATAACGTATCAGCATATTTTTGATATATTTTAAGCCGCTCCATTTGATAGTACGGTTCTCCATCCCAAGAAAGCCCGAGCCATTTTAGATTTTCTATAATATCCTTTTCAAATTCTTTCGTTGAACGCTCGCGGTCTGTATCTTCAAGGCGCAAGATGAATTTGCCTTTCCGCCTCGGCTTGCCGAAGGCGAGACGGGTTTCTTTTTTTGCAAACAGAAAATTAAAAAGCGCAGTACGGGCAGTACCTAAATGTAATTTGCCGGTTGGCGAGGGAGCGATGCGAACAATTGTCATAAAATCTCACTGACGTTCGAAAATTTCTAATTTTCAATTTCTAATTTCTAATCAATTTTCAATGATCTAATTTTACGAAGTAAAACAAGGTTCTGATAAAATCAGGTTCTTATTTTTAAACTTATTATACAACAAACTTAATCATTTGTCTTATGTTCGCGTTGTGCTAAAATTAGGATGGAGGTGAGGAAGATGCCGCGACACAATAATAGAAGACCTATGAATGGGTGGGTACCTCGCCATAGAGGATGGTCAGAACCAAGAAGTACTGAACTAATCGCGAAAAAACTTGGTATACCAATGGTAAATCCAGATGCAACAGATGTACAACAAAGAGAGTTTCTGAATCTGCGGCGCGGCTCGGCCCGAATCAAAGCTACGCTATAAGAATTGTATTAATTACATCAAAATCATCCATCTATTACCATACGGACGGCTTGCCGTCCGCTTTTTTACTATCAAAACTCCACGGCATTCTCAAGATGCTCAATTTCAGGCGGTTCATTCATTTGAATTGAAATAACATCAATACGAATGTTTTTATCAGGGTATTTTTGACTGATTGCACGGGCAAGCTGAGATAGTTTTTTCTTTTTAAAATAATCTACTTCTTCGTACGGCTTGCCAAAATCATCTGAAGTTTTGGTTTTTACCTCAACAAGCACAATATCATCTTTGTTTTGCGCTAAAATATCAATTTCACCAAATTTAAGACGAATATTGCGGCTGAGAATTTTGTAATTTTTTCGGCGCAGAAATTTTTCTGCCAAATCCTCACCAGATGCGCCAAGCTGCTTTCTAAATATTGTCATATGATTTTTTCACCGGCTTAAAATTTCTCCGATGTATTTCGCACGGCCCATGTTTCTTTAGCGCTTTTAAATGCGCTGCTGTTCCGTATCCTTTATTTTTATGGAAATAGTATTTGGGAAATTTTTGGTGCAGTTTGCGCATTAACGAGTCGCGATGAACTTTTGCCAAAATTGAGGCGGCCGCAATAGAAAAACATTTTTGATCACCCCGTACAATATTTTTACAGGGATATTTGGTTTTGGGCGCAAAAAGGCCGTCAACCAAAACATAGTCAATTTGACAATTTAAAGACAAAAGCGCGCGTTCAAAAGCAAGTAAAGTGGCTCTGTGAATGCCGATTTCTTCAATTTCAAAATGAGAGGCACTGCCAATGCTAAAGAACAAGGCCTGTTTTTTAATTTTTCGGGCTAATTTTTTGCGCAATTTTTCCGAAAGGAGTTTAGAATCGCGCACTTTATAAACCTGTTTTTTTAAATCAAACAAACAAGCCGCGGCCACCACTGGCCCGGCCAATGCACCCCTACCCACCTCGTCAAGCCCGACAATGTATTTTTTGCCCTTACTTTTTAGTTTTAGCTCTTCGTGTCTTTTTGGCGGGCTTAAGATTTTTCGTTTTCTCTTTAAGTTCGGCTTTTTTGCCAACTCTATCTCGCAGATAATATAGTTTAGCGCGACGCACCCGCGCACTTTTTAATCTTTCTATTTTGGTAATGAGCGGTGAGTGGAGCGGATAAATTTTTTCCACCCCAAAGCCAGATAAAATTGCTCGCACGGTAAAGGTAGCAGAAGGACTATTTCCGGCGTGTCTTTTTATGACAATGCCGCAAAAGTCAGAATGGCTTTTTTGATGGACAATCACCGTATCGCCAACGCAAATTGCAATATTTAAAATTTCTTTGGATTTGACGGCTTTTTTCTTCATAACAAGAATATTATACTATTTAGACCAATCAGTCAAGAATTATTTAACATCAATATTTTTATTTCCTAAGATTTCTCCAAGGCGAGCAAGAAGTTCTTCTGTCACTGTCACTTTTTTATTGGCTTTAATGGCTTTATATTGCCCGTTTTTTGGCAGGCGCAGTATTATCTCTGTCTCACCCGGACACTCCTCAATCATCTTTTTAATTTCAAGCAAAGTTTCTTTATTATGCGTTTTAGAAAGCGTTAGATAAAGTTTTGGCGCTTGTTCTTTTGAAATTGTCTCTCTGATTTTCTTGATTTCGGCAATATTTTGAATTTTATCAGCCAAGATTTTGGGGACGCCGTCTTTATCGGAAATTTTTCCTGTCACCACAATGGGCGCATCTTTCTGCAAAAGAAAACTATATTGATCAAAGGTTTTTGGAAAAATAACCACTTCTATCTGACCAGATAAATCTTCAAGCAAAGCAAAAGCCATTTCCGCACCATTTTTGGTCATAATTTTTTGGACTTTTAGAATAATTCCGGCGATACTGACAACTTCATTTTTATTTAAAACCGATAGCGTTTCTACTTTGGTAATACTCTCGTCATTTAAAATATCGCTAAATTCAGAAAGCGGATGCTCGGAAATATACATCCCAAGGAGCTCTTTCTCCCAAATAAGCCGCTGATTTTTCTCCGCCTCAGGCACCTTAGGAAATGAATCAATAATGGAAAATTTGCTCGCCCCATCCTGCTTTCCAAAAAGTCCCAGCTGATTTGATGCTCTTTGCTTATTTTGATTTTGAATAAATTTTAAAATCACCTCCATACCGGCTAAAATCTGATTCCTTTCCGCCAATTGATCAAGCGCTCCGGCGCGCGCCAAACTTTCAATCACTTTTTTATTTAAAATAAAAGAATCACAACGTAAAAGAAAATCATCAAACGACTTAAATTTACCATTTTTCTTTCGCTCTTCAATAATTTTTTCCGCGGCTCCGCGCCCGACGTTTTTAATGGAAGCTAACGAATAACTAATTTGTCCGGTATCTTTAATCACGCCAAAATCAACAAATGACTCATTAATATCTGGGGGGAGCACCGAAAGCCCCATACTTTTGGCTTCATTTAGCGCAAAAGCCACTTTATCAATATCGCGACCTTCCTCAGAAGTTAACCATGCGGCCATAAACTCCGCCGGAAAGTGGGTCTTAAGATAGGCCGTCTGGTAAGCAATCATCGCATATGAAGCCGCGTGGGCTTTATTAAAGCCATACCGAGCAAAGGGTTCAACAAATTCAAATAATTTGGCGGCAATATTTTTACTCACCCCATTTTTGATTGCACCTTGTATCCATTTCTCTTTTTGTTCTAAAAGCAATTTTTTAATTTTCTTGCCAATCGCTTTTCTTAAAATATCCGCTTGTCCAAGAGAAAAACCGCAAATTTCCTGAGCGATTTTTAAAACCTGTTCTTGATAAACTGCCACGCCGTATGTTTCAGCTAAAATTGGCTTTAGTTTAGGATGTAAATAGGTAATTTTTCTTCGGCCGTGTTTACCGGCAATATACTCTGGAATAAGCTCAATTGGTCCGGGACGATAAAGCGAAACCATCGCCATTACATCATTAATATCAGTAGGCCGAAGCTCTTTTAGATATTTTTTCATTCCCTCGCTATTATGAACCAAAAAACCATTAGCAATGAAATTATTTCCCGGTGATTTCATTACAATGTCGTAAGTTTGTTCCCGACCGCTGTATTTTATTTCTTTCACTTTGATAAATTTAAAACTTGGCTTAACTGGTATTTTTGGGCATTCCCATTTAATTAATGTTTTATACTTTAATGCAAATTCGGCAAATTTTGTGGAATTGATGATCACGAAATTAGTTTGGGGATATTGTTTCTGGAATAACTTTATTTTTTCTGCATCTAGGTTATGCAACCATCCCTTGATCTCATAAAAAGTATTTTCAGACGGTACGTAAAAGTCAGGGGTATAATTCAAAATCTCACCATTATCTTTTGTCAAACGGAAAGTTTTTGGTTCATACTGATAATCTATCTGATGAAATTGTAAAATTCTGGCAAAGTCTGCCTCCCACGAAGAACGGACATAATGACCTAAATCACTTCGGAAACCTCCTTTACGATGAGGGGGGGTTTTGCCAAACATTGGATTGTCATAACCTCGATTTCTCTCTGAATGGGCTTTTTTAAATTCCTCTGCTTTTTCTTTGCCCCACAAATCTTCAAGACTTCTTCCTGTTAATGCCAGTGATATTTTTTGACTAGTTTTCTTTAAAATGTCGTTGGTTTCCGATGTCAGCCCATAATTCCATGGTTTCCTTCCTTGTTGGTAAAATCTAATCATTGCTTCTTTAATTTTTTCTCGGGAAATTTTTTTTCTCGGATTTTTATAGAAACTTGCAGAACATTGATAACATAAATTACTTTTTCCTTCTTTTTGACCATTAATCTGTTTTTGGCATACTTTACAAGTATTAAAAATTAAATGTTTGGCACGTTCTTTTATTAAGACCTCTTCACCTATTTGAATATCCTCCATTTTTTTCCAACCATTTTTTGTTAAAAAATAGTGGTCTTTACTGGCTTTTATATGCCAATTGTTTTCCGCAACTAAAGCGTAGAGATCTTTTTCTTCGCCTTTTAAAACATTTATAATTTGGTTTTTATGAATTTTACCTTCATCTAAATAAACTGACTGTAATCTTTTTTTATGTCTTTTCTTGTAGAGTTTCTTAATGGTAGTATTAGAAACTATTGTTTCTCCAGATAAACATTCAAGCTGAAAAACGCCCGAGGTTTTGGCGGCAGAAAGTAGTTTATAAGTTTCTTTATCGTCTAAAGGAATTTTCTCAATATTCAGATCAACTTCTTTGGTTTTGCGGATTATTTTTAGCGCGTTTTCAATAATCGTTAGATTGGCTAGCCCCAGAAAATCCATTTTAATAAGGCCAACATCTTCTAAAGAATGCATTTCGTATTGGGTAATAATCGTTTTTTCGCCGCGGGGTGAAATTTGAAGCGGCACATAATCTAAAAGTTGTCTATCGGCAATAACCACGCCCGCCGCATGTACACTGGCATGACGAGCAACACCTTCAAGTTTTTTGGCTAAATCAAAAAGTCGTTTAATTTCCGGTTCGCTATCATATCTTTGTCTGAGTCCATAAACGTTTTTTAGCGCCTCATCTAATGATGCGCCAAGTGGAATTAACTTGGCAATTTCATCCACTTTTACATAAGGCATTCCCAAAACGCGACCAGTGTCACGCACGCCGTTTCTGGCCGCGATGGTACCAAAAGTGATAATCTGCGCCACCCTTTCTTTTCCGTATTTTTTACTAACATAAGCAATTAATTCATCACGCCTTAAATCGGCAATATCTAAATCAACATCAGGCCAGGAGATTCGTTCTGGATTTAAAAATCGTTCAAAAAGAAGACCATATTTTATCGGATCAATATTAGTAATACCAAGAAGATATGAAACAATGCTGCCGGCCGCTGAACCGCGCGTATTGGTAGAAATGCCTTGCTTTTTGGCAAAATTAGTATAGTCAGAAACCACTAACATATAATTGGCAAAGCTAGTTTTTTCAATAACAGAAAGCTCGGTTTTAAGACGATTTTTTATCTCGGCGGAGGCGCCAGGATATTTTTTGGGTAAATTTTGATAGCAAATCTCCTCAATTTTTTTTTCAGGGGTAATTTTGCCAGGCAAGGATAATTTCGGAAAAATAAAATGCCCTAACTCAAGCTCAAGGTTACAGCGATCAGCAATTTTCTGAGTATTTTCGACTGCTTCTTTGGTATCAGCAAAATCTTCTATCATTTTTTTGGGACTTTTAAAAGAGAAATCCTCGCCGGCCATCGTCATTCGGTTTTTATCATCAAACATTTTGCCGGTCTGAACACAAAGCAAAACCTCTTGGGCCTGCGCATCATCTTTGTTTAAGTAATGAACATCGTTTGTCGCAACAAGGGGAGCGTTGATTTTTTTTGCTAGTTTTATCATTCTTTCATTGGCAATTTTCTGTTCTGGCAAATTAGGATGATGTTGCAATTCCAAATAAAAATTCTCTTTGCCAAAAATTTCTTGATATCTCCTGCCGATTTTTTCGGCCTGCTCTAAATTATTAGAAAGCAAAGCAGAAGGCACTTCGCCTTTTAAGCAGGCGGTTAGGGCAATTAAGCCATCGCTATGGCGTGACAAAAACTCCTTGTCAACGCGCGGCTTATAGTAATATCCTTTTAAGTGGGCGGCAGTCGTTAATTTGATTAAATTGTGATAACCGGTTTGGTTTTTAGCCAAAAGTACCAGGTGATGGGAACTGGAATCAATTTTTGCCTGCTTGTCTTCCATCCCTCTTGGTGAAATATAGATTTCAAGACCAATAATTGGTTTAATTCCTGCCTGCCGCGCTTTTTTATAAAATTCAATTGACCCGTACATTACACCATGATCAGTTAAGGCAAGTGCGGGCATTTTAAATTCTTTTGCTTTATCAATTAGCTGGTCAATTTTGCAAAGCCCATCAAGCAAAGAAAAATGCGAATGAGTATGTAAATGACAAAAAGCCGCTTGCTTCATAATTTTAGATTACAATGTCAGAATATAAATCTCAAATTATATGTGCTATTATTATAAGCAAACGGAGAGGAAATGAATTACGGTCAAATTATAAAACGGGCTTACGAGATTATCAAAACGCGCCGCTTCCTTTGGTGGTTGGGAATTTTGGCGGCACTCACTGGCGGCACGGGAATTAATTTACCTTCTTTTAATTTTTATAATTTTGGCGGCTCATCTTATGAAAAAGAATCAAGCAATGCCGGCAAGGTGCTAGGTGAAAGCGCCACCAAATGTTCTGATTTTATGGCCACGTATTGGCCGCTAATATTACTTAGCATTTTCTTGTTTATTTTTATTTTCTTACTTATTCTTTGGCTTTCATACAGCGCCAGAGCCGGCCTGATTTTTTCGGTCAGGGAAATTGAAGAAAAGAAAAAAGCCCAGAATTTTAAAACCGCCTTTAAGTGTGGGGAAAGATTTGCCCTTAAGTTATTTTTATTAAATCTTTTAATTACCCTTTTTATACTACTTGCGATTATCTTTTTTGGCGCGCCAATTTTGCTGGTATTTTTCGCCGGGATAAATACCGCCTCAATAATTTTTGCCGCCATCTGGGGAATTTTGGCCGTAATTATCATCATAATCCTGGCAGTTTATCTTGGTTTAATTTCTATCATTTCAGAACGATTTTTAGTTTTAAATCAAGCCAGGGTGATTGAATCATTTAAGTCAGCCCATCAAATCCTGCGTAAGAATTTTGGCGAGGTTTTGCTTTTGTGGCTAATTAATGTTGGCATTTCACTGGTTTTTGCTTTTGTCTCAGGAATTGCCCTTGTAATTATCATTGGCATTTTAGTTGGTTTAGGATTTTTGATTTACTATCTTGCTCATACCTTCGGTCTGATTATTTACGGCTCTATTTTTGGCCTGACGCTGATTATTTTGCTATTTATTATTTCGGGAATCTACTTTTCGTTTATTTCGTCTTATTGGACCTTGGCCTTTTTGGCCTTAAAAAAAGAGGGGTAAATGTTTCTTTGGTACTACAAAGCGGTTATTTTAAACGCTATTACAATTTGTCAATCTTTGCTTACGATCATCGCAAACGAATTTTCCTTGCCAATTCTTTTTAAAACCCTTTTTGCGCCTTGGCGAAAAGATACTGCTCCCTTTTCTGGCTCACTTGATCAAATTTTTAAAATCGCCCTTGATAATTTAATCAGCCGTTTTATTGGTTTTTTTGTCCGTTTTTTTACCATCATAATTGGACTTACTTTTCTTTTAGTACTTTTAGTCCTTAGTTTCTGCGCCGTTACACTTCTGGCTCTTCTTTTGATTTTCCCGCCAAGCACTTTAATTATTTATTTAATTTACAGTGCCAAACGGATAAAAAAGCCGGCGACAAAATATTCTTTGGGCCAAGTTTTATCCAGCAAAGTGGCCAAAGATCCTGATACGCTTTTGCCTTATGTTGATTACCGACAGAGAAGGGCTTATGCAAATAGTCAAAATTATCCAACTTTTTTAAAACCGCTTTTTGCCGATCCGCGCTTACTTTTTATTTTTAATCATCTTGGCATTACCAAAGAGCTGGCTTTGTCACAAAGTGTGAGTCAAACCGACATCAAGAAGGTCTTAACTGATGCGGCTGCCTCAAGCTCGGGCGAGGAAATTTCGCCACCAGATTTATTTTTTGGCGTTTATCAAAATGACAGTGGTATAAATAAGCTCGGCGACAATTTGAAATTAAAAAAAGAAGATATCTTAAATTTAATTACTTTTGAAAAGGCGTATTACAAAACCATCAATAAACCATCGCCACTTTTAAATCCAAATTTGATTAGAAGTTCGGGTGGGATCGGCCGATTTTGGAGTTCAGGATATACCAAAGCGCTTGAACAATTTAGTCGCGAAATTGAGCCGGATTTACAATCGCAAAATCCGCTACACTTTGAGGCGCACAAAAATACGATTTCGGAAATTGAAACGATTTTAGGCAGATCTGGAAAACATAATGTGATTTTAGTGGGCGAGGCAGGAACAGGCAAAAGAACCGTCGGACTTGGCTTTGCCTCGCGCGTTATTTTAGGTAATACCATTCCCTCGCTAGCACACCACCGAGTAATTGAATTTAATTTGGATTTGCTGCTTTCAGGTTCACAATCGCTTGGCGATACCGAAGAACGGCTGACTGCTTGTCTAAATGAAGCGGTACGAGCCGGAAATATTATTTTATTTGTTGATAATATTGAGCGTTTGTTTGAGCAAAAAGATTTCAAAGCGGGCGCAATGGATTTAAGCTCAGTTTTGCTTCCTTACTTACAGCGAAACGATTTTCAGTTAATTGGCACCACCACCTTTCCCGGATATCACAAATGGATTGAGCCCAACACTACCTTAGCCGCCTGTTTTGAAAAAATTGAAATCAAAGAACCGTCGCCCGATGAGACATTAAAAATTCTTTTTGAAGTGGCACTTTATCTTGAAAGTGGGAAAAAGATTTTAATTTTATACCCGGCCCTAAAAGAGATTATTTCGGTTTCCGAAAAATACGTTGGCGAGAGAAAATTTCCGGAAAAAGCGATTGATCTTTTAGATGAAATTACTTCGTATGTAATAAACCAAAAACAAGGAAATATTATCAGTGAAAAGGAAGTTGATGAGGTTGTAGGTGCAAAAACCAAAATCCCCTTAGGAGAATTACAAAAATCAGAAAAAGATCGGCTGATAAATTTAGAAAGTGAAATCCACAAGCGCTTAATCAATCAGGAAGAAGCGGTAAAAGCGATATCAGATAGCATGCGCCGGGCAAGAGCGGGAATTAAATCCAAAGAAAAACCAATCGGCACTTTCTTATTTTTAGGACCAACCGGCGTTGGCAAAACCGAGTGTGCTAAGTCCTTAGCTTTTGCCTATTTTGGTGATGAAAAAAGAATGCTCCGCTTTGATATGACAGAGTACCAGGATGCAAATTCAATTGCTCGTCTTGTTGGTGGCAGTACCGGTGAACCAGGAATTTTGACATCTAGGATTAGAGAAAATCCTTTTTCTTTACTTTTGCTTGATGAAATTGAAAAAGCCAATCAAAATGTGATGAATTTATTTTTGCAAATTTTAGATGAAGGTAAAATGACAGACGGCCAAGGTCGCGAAGTTGATTTTAAAAATTGTATTATAATTGCCACGTCAAACGCTGGTTCTGAATGGATAAGAGAAAGAACCCAAAATAAAAAACCGATTTTAAAAAATCTCTTTCTTGATTTTTTGCTAAAGCGCGGAATGTTTCGGCCGGAATTTTTAAATCGTTTTGACGGCGTGGTTGCTTTTAGACCGCTTGCCGCAATAGAGCTTGAACAAGTGGTACAACTGATGATTAAAAAAGTTGAAAAAACCTTATCAGAAAAACAGATAAAAATTACTTTAGAAGAAGCGGCGAAGAAGAAATTAGCGCAAATTGGCTTCGATCCACAATTTGGGGCCCGGGCGCTTTATCGCGTTATTCAAGAAAAAGTGGAAAACAAAATCGCTGATGAGATTTTAAAAGAAACCTTAAAGCCCGGTGATGTCTTTACAATTACGGAAAAGATGATACAATAGAAAAATCCGAAGCACGAAATTCGAAATACGAAACAATATTTAAATCACAAATTAAAATTTTTAAACATCATTTGAAATTTAGAATTTAGTTATTAGAATTTGTTTAGAAATTCGTATTTAGAAATTAGAAATTTCCGAGCGAAGCGAGGTTTTATGGCTCATACCAAAGCAAAAGGAACCACAAAACTAGGACGAGATTCAATCTCAAAACGACTGGGAATAAAGCTATCCGACGGGCAAACCGCAATCCCTGGTAATATTATTGTGCGCCAGCGCGGGACAAAATATCTGCCCGGTGTTGGTGTTAAAATGGGCAATGACTATACGATTTATGCCGTAGTTTCCGGCAAGGTCTCATTTCAAAAAAAGCCAGTTATGAAATTTACCGGCAAAAATATTCGCAAAACCGTTGTTTGCGTCGCTTAATCTTTCTCCCAGAAATCATCCTCTTTATTGCGCGAAGTTTTCTTTGAGATTTTTTTAATATCGGCAGTTTTTCGTTCTTTTTTTACTTCTTCCTCTTTTTTCTCTTCAACCCCCAGATTCTCTTTTCCCCCGGCATTATGTATGGCTTCAACAACCTGATCTTTAATTTTGCGCGGCTCCTCAACATAAATTAGGGCGAATCTCTCTGAAGTACCGGCGGTCTGAACATAAATTGTCCCAAAACCCCAAAGTGATGACCAAATACCTTTTACCTCCAAACTGACATCTTGAATTCTTTCAAGGGCAGCCTCTGAGGTGGTCTGGTAGAAAAGACCCTTTTGATCAATGTTAATCAGCCGTTTGGTGGTTAAAATATATTTTGAGCGCTTAAAGCAAAACCAACTGCGAAAAAGATAAACCCCGGCAAAAACTAACCACAAAGCTAAAGTGTAATAAAAAATCTGGGAAAATTTTGACATAATAAAAATTAAAATCGGCACAAAAGCAGAAAGTGTAAGATACAGCGCCGGCCAAAAAAGTACGGCGGGTTGCCGCTCCAATGTAAATATCACTTCTTCATCAGGATGCTGACCCAAAAACATTTTAGACCTCGCTTTCGCTCGGGAGTATTAGATAAACAGACGATCAGAATATCAGATTACCGGATTACTATTTATCTAATTATCCGTTCATCCGATCATCTGTTAATCAATTCATCACCAGAGGAATGGTGCTACCATCCCTATTATGACCAAAATCATCACAATAATAAAGATTAATTTAAGCGTTTTGTTTTGCATTTTTAATTCTCTCAAAAATTATTAAAATTATCGCCAACAAAATCATCAATAAAAATAAGCCAATCATGGCATAAAATTTTCCGATACTGCCTGAGTAGAGCGAAATTATTCCCAGTGTTGCCGCAATAAAATAAAGTAAAATGACGACTTGTTTTTGGTTAAACCCAGCAGACAAAAATCGGTGGTGAAGATGTTTTTTATCTGCTTGCCACGGCGCTTTTTTATTAATAAGTCGCCGCAAAATAACCCAGATGGCATCAAAAATCGGAATGCCTAAAATAAGGGAAGCGGTGGCGATTTTACCGCCAGAGATAATGGCAAAAATGGCAATCATATAACCCAAAAACATTGAGCCAGAATCACCCAAAAAAATTTTGGCCGGATTAAAATTATAAGGCAAAAAACCAAGAGCACTACCTGATAATAAAATACATAAAAGAGCGGTCGCTGGCTGACTAACCGTCGGCGCCAGTGAAAGAAAAAATAAAACTATTGCGGCAATCCCTGAGACACCAACTGCCAGGCCATCTAAACCATCCAACCAATTTGTAACATTGATAACCAGTAAAATCCAAATGATTACAAAAACCGGGCTTAAATTTCCTAAAATTATTTGAGAGCCAAGGGGATTTGAGAGCCACCAAATTTTAATACCAAAGGCCACGACAATGACAGCAGCTGAAAGTTGAAAAAGAAATTTAGTAAATGGCTTTAAACCTTTAATGTCATCGTAAATACCGGCTGCTACCAAAACCAAGGCACCAAGCAAAACGCCAAAAAGATTTTTATCAATGCCAAGAATTTTGCTATTGACAAAAATTAATTTCTCGGGGGCAAAAATCAGGTAAAAAATTATTGCCAGAAAAAACGCCAAGAATATTGCGACACCACCAAGACGAGGAATAGGTTTATGATGGATTTTGCGCGGAGAAGGTAAATCCTGCAGTTTCTTTTTTTTAGCCCAGTGTCGGACAAATGGAGTAATGGCGGCCGACAAAACAAAAGTTAAGAAAAATGGCAAATAATATTGAGACATTTTAATAATAGTTTAGCAGAATTTGAGTAAAAAAGAAAAAAGAGCGCTTGGCGCGCCCTGACTTAATGGGCTGTTTTGAAATAATCTCGTTTATTCGGACCGATATTATTGAACAAATAGCTCAACTATCGCTTGGCGCAACTCTTCAAGGGCCTTGAAAATACGAATCGCACTTAGATCAAGCGCCCGATCTGGTACTTCTATAGGAAATAAAACATTTAGTGGCACGTTTAATTCTTTTGCAACACGCTCTAAAAGTCCGATACTCGGTTTCCTTTTGTCGTACTCGACGGCACATAAATATGACTGAGATACCCCAACTCTTTCCGCAAATACGCCCTGTTTTATTCCTGCATGTATGCATAAACTTCTAATGGTCTTACTGACGTCCATCTTTTATTCACCTCTATCTGCTTGTCTGCCCGCCAATCGTAGACAATGTGCATCCCAAAAGGGAATAAGAAATCATAACACGCTCAAATACTAAATGTAAATAGAAAAAAGTCAATTAAATCATTTAATCATTAAGTTATTCATTGAAAATTGAAAATTTTGCTTTACAGCATCTTTTCTTCTTCAGAAATTTTATAGGAGAAAATTTCGTCTTTATTAAACCAGAATTTTATTTCATGCTCGGCTTCCTCTTTAGTTTCTGAAGCGTGGATTAAATTATGAATGGCTCTCTTTTCGCTATTTGCCGCCGCTGGTGAATCAACCGAATAATCACCCCTGATTGTTCCCATATCCGCTAAATTGGGACAAGTATTTCCCGCCATTTTGCGCACCATATCAACAGCATGCACGCCTTGGACGATCATTTTAACAATTGGACCGCTTGACATATAATTTATCAGCCAGCCGCGCACCATTTTGCCAATTTTCAAAGTATCAGCCGTACCAAGCTCTTTTTTAGGATCAATGCCGTATTTGTTATACGTGGTCATAGTTTTTTCACCAAGGCGGGCGATCCATCTTTCGTCTTTGGGATAATGATCGTCAATCTGTTTTTTGTTAGGCAAAACCATCGAAAGGGAAATAATTTTAAGGCCACATTGTTCAATCCGGCTGGTAATTTCACCAACCAATCCTCTTTTTACGCCATCTGGTTTAATTAAAACGCAGGTTTTCTCTTCTTTTTGCATCACATTCCTCCGCTATTTTTAAATTTAAATCTTAAGTAATTTTTCAAATTGCGCCTCATCTTCATACGGTCCGATGACTGATAAATTCAATCTCTCCGGCTGAAAAATCTTTTTGGCTAAATTTTTAATATCGTTTTCGGTTACTTTATTAATGCGGGCAATCTCTTGTTCGCGGGTTAAAATTGAAGATAAAAGCAACTCCTGATCAGCGTAAAATGAGGCCTGATTAAAAGAAGATTCCATTTTAAGCGCCATTTTCCCGGCTAAATTTTCTTTGGCTTTGTATAACTCTTCTTTTTTAACTCCGTTTTCTTTAATATCATTAAATTCAGTCAAAATCAATTTTATTGCCTCATTGATTTTTTTGATGAGAACGCCGGCATAAACCAGAAACGAACCAGTATCCCGAAAGTACCAAACATCTGATGAAACATGATAGCACAACCCGCGTTTTTCTCGCAGTTGCGTAAAAAGCCGAGATGACATGGTAGTTCCCAAAATGATATTTAATAATTCTTGCGCAAACCGCTCCTCGCTACTCCTTTTTATACTCTTTACTCCCAAAACAAGATGTGCCTGATCGGTGCTTTTTTTAAATAATAAGACCCGGGGGCTTCTCTGTGTTTCTAAAAACATTTCCGGCGGCGCTGATTCTTTGTCAACCAATTTCTCCCCGTATTGTTTTAAGATTTTCTCGGTTTTGCTATCCAATCCGCCTGATGCGGCAATAACAATTTGCGAAGACAAATAATGTTTATTTTTGAAATCTAAAAAGTTTTTTTGCCAAACACTCTTTATGGTCTTATCTTTACCAATGGTCATTCGGCCAAGCGGCGTCTCGCCATAAAGAAGCCCTTTATAAAGATCAAAAACATAAAGCATTGGCGTATCCCGGTGCATATTAAGTTCTTCTAAAATCACTCCGCGCTCTTTTTCAATCTCTTTTTGAGAAAATTTAGAATATAAAATCATATCAAACAGAATATCGCAAATCCGGCCGAACTTGCTACGCTCCGCTTGAATGTAAAAACCGGTCATCTCTTCGGCGGTAAAAGCATTATAGGCGGCTCCCAGAGAATCAAGCTCCTTGGAAATAGAAAGGGCATCGGGGCGCTTTTTCGTGCCTTTAAAAAAGAGATGCTCTAAAAAATGGGAAATGCCGCTTTCTGCCTTTTTTTCAAATCGGCTGCCTGCACCGACAATCAAATAGAGAGTAATCGCCTGTGTCTCTTTCATTGGTACGGTGATAATGCGTAAATTGTTTTTAAGAATATGTTTATTGTACATAATTATGAAAAAATCTCAATTTCAAAATCCACTTTGCCTCAAAGAGGCAGTGCTGCGAAGGCAGATTTCCAAATGAAATCTAAAATCTTAATTTTTAAATTTTTTAGGTTTTGGGCTTCATTTGACATTTTAGCTTTGAGCTTTGACATTTTTTAAATGTCTCCAGATATACCAGACAATCCCTGCAATAATTATAACACCGATTAGGATATCAAACTTCCTGAAATACACTCGCAAGACCTCCCATTGAAAACCGAGCCGCACGCCAATATAGGCAAGTCCCAGAGTCCAGGGAAAAGAACCCAAAAAGGTGTAAATACAGAACTTACCAAAATTCATTTTGGCAATACCAGCCGGAAATGAAATGTAGGTCCTAACAACCGGAAGTAAACGCGAGAAAAAAACCGTCGCATCTCCATATTTTTTGAAGAAGCGATCGGCTCTGTCTAAATCATGGTGTGAAATTAAAATATATTTTCCAAAACGAGAAATCAAAGGCCTGCCACCGTATAAGCCAATGTAATAAGCCACAATTGAACCCAAAAGACAGCCGATGGCGCCAAAAAAACCGGTCCAAAATAAATTAAACTGGCCTAAAAAAACTAAATAGCCAGAAAATGGCATTATCACTTCAGAGGGCAGAGGAATGCAGGCCGATTCAATCGCCATAAGCAAAACAATGCCAAAATAGCCCAAAGCAGAAATGGTATGAATGATGAATGCGGAAATGAAGCTTAAAACCGAATATATCATAATTTATAAATGAACTTTTCTTGCCAACCAAATTAAGGGATTGATAATGTGTCTTTCAAGAGGATCTTTGATAAGAAATATAAGATATGCGGCGATTATTCCCAGTATCCACCCGGCCAAAATATCAGA
>CAZFRP010000003.1:0-8407 GCA_964521415.1 uncultured Candidatus Saccharibacteria bacterium
CTTCCAAACAACTTCGAAAAGCCTTTGGGTTTCACCCAGGGCTTTTTTTGTATCTTGACAAAAAGGCAATTTTGAATTAGTGTATAGGCAATATTTGTACCAACTAGCTTTGGCTAGCAATAACAACCTGGAGGTGACGTACGATGACTAATGTTGTGACGCCGATGAGTATTGAAGATGCAATCTGCTATGAATCGTTTATGGGTTGTGCCGCGTTTTTGGGCATCATTGCCGGGATTATCCTTTGGAGTTTGGTGGCTATCGTCGTCGGTAGCGTCGTTTTCTTCATCGCCATTATTGTTTGTCTTGCCAAGAAGAATTATGGTGGCGCCATTCTTGCTGCTATCGCTTGGGTGATTTGCGCCAGTATCACTTACGGTTTACATAATTGGTATTGGGACTATCAAGGAAGAGAAAATGCTTTCAAAAACAAAATCGCCACGTACAATGAACTGCCAAAGTGCTATCAGTCATCAACGGACTCTCATGTAAGTATGGGATACATATTCGAGCTAAAAGACGGCACCATAATCTGGAGTCAATCAGTTCGTAATGCATCGCGAGGCAATTGTAAAATAATTACAGAAGACGGCAAAAGAGCGATATTCGAAAAAGTTCTCAAAACAAAGATTAATCAATCCGTGTATGCCACGGGTAACTTTAACCGATGGGCAATGTCAGAGGCCGAGTGTAACCGACTCAACATCAACAAAACTGTGCTCAAATGTCGTTTGTCTAAAGATTTGAATACCTTGACTGTAATCGTCGAACCTCGTTGGAGAAACTTTGATACAAACTTAAAGAGGGTATTTATCCATTTAGTGCAGGGTACACTTTCGGCGAAGTTCTGGCAAGGCGTGAGAATGCTTGGTAGGTTGAAATTCGCAACACGAGAGGCCGCTTGCTTGCCACCGGTTATCATGAACCGAATGCGTATGCTGCTTATGACCTCAAAGTCAATTACCATTAGTTTGATCCCGATTGTATGACGCAGTCGGGCTTTTTTTATTTTTTTGCCTTGCTATTATGTATATTTAAGGGTAAAATGAGGATGGGAAAGAAAATATTTTTTAAAAAATGCCGATATTTAAGATACAAAAAGAAAAATTGACACCAATTTCCGAAAAGAAAATTGATTTGGAGAAAGATATTCAAAATTTAACTGAACAAAATTTGGAAGCAATTTTTGGATTAAAACTTATATGCTCCGAATTTACTCATAACAATTTAAGAATTGACACCCTTGCCTTTGACGAAGAAACGAAATCTTTTGTGATTATTGAATACAAAAAAGACCGTAATATTTCTATTATCGATCAAGGATTTGCTTATTTAAACCTTTTATTATCCAATAAAGCAGAGTTTGTACTGAAAGCGCAGGATATTTATAAAAATTTCCGGAAGGAAAATATTGAATGGGATCAAACAAAAATAATAAGGGGGACTACTAAAGGGGACGGTTCTCTAATAAGCTAAAGGGGACGGTTCTCTAATAAGCATATAATTCGTAACTTTTGGCAGTTCGTGATATAATTTACCTATGCCAAGACCTCCACGATTACTTTTGTCTCAAAGCTGTTATCATATTATGACTCGCGGCAATAACCGTCACAAGGTTTTTGAGTCCGATGACGATTATTTATACTATTTAGATTTAATTAACAAATATAAAACCGGTCACCCTTTTGAGATATTTCACTACTGCCTAATGCCCAATCATACGCATTTTTTAATTAAAACAAACAAAGCCAGTGACTTCTCAACATTCATGAAGAAATTAAATTTGGCTTACTTTTTCCATTATCGCAAATTATACGGTTGGATAGGTCACTTTTGGCAAGATAGATTCAAAAGCCAAGCCGTGGGTAAAGATGAATACTTTATTCAATGCGGCAAATACATAGAGCTCAATCCGGTCAGAGCTAATATTATAGAAAAACCGGAAAATTACAAATGGTCTAGTTATAATTTTTATTCTCAAGGACAAGAAAATAAGCTTTTAACCGAAGATTTTTTGTATCAAGATTTGGCGCCCAATAAAGTAATGTGTCAAGAAGAATATGTTAAAATGATAATAGATGACTTGGTTATTGATAATTACAAAAACAAAATCTGGGGTTCGGATCCGCAGAGATATAATGAAGCAAAGAAAATCAGAAATCACATCAGATTACTAAAAAATTACTAAAAGCGTGATTAAACAAGAACCGTCCCCTAAAGGGTCCTGTCCGTCCCCTAAAGGGTCCTGTCCCCTAAAGGGTCCTACAAATAAATTATGAAAAAGATTTTCGTGGTGGCTAAACCGAGGTCAAAAAATAATTTAGGAGGAAGAATGATTGGTAAATTCAAAGGTAAAATACATCAAAATCCTGCTTCAGGCGCTGTTTATGGCTTGGGATTTATCGGTGCAGCAATCTATTTTATCCAGCACGCCGATACTTTCTGGATTGGGGTGCTGGGAATTCTAAAGGCCATAGTTTGGCCAGCTTTTGTCGTCTACAAACTGCTTGAGTTTTTTAAATTGTAATCAAGAAATCATCCACCCTTCATTAAAATTACGGGTGGCAAGCGAGGAGTAAAATATGGCTAAAGTAAAACAACCATTTCTAAAACCAAAAGATCTAATCTACAACGAAAGAAGAGCCGTGCAGGGCAAATTTACGCCCGATCTAATAGTAAAAAGATTAAGACCCAGAAAGAAAACCTGAAGACCACGTAAAATGTAACAAAAAATAATGCATCATTATTACATTAGCAATAATATGATAATGATGTATAATATAATTGTGTTAGCTAATAAAAGAAAAGATTACAAACCGAAACCAAAAACCTCCAAACGGTTTGAACGAGTTTTCAAGGGTGTTGCAAACTACCACAGAATCGATGCACTACTTTTGATTGAAAAAAATCCCGGCATTACTTTGGAAGGGATTGTTGAAAGCATGCAGTGTAATTATCAAACCACTGCCGAACATATAAATAGATTAAGAAACGCCGGCCTCATTACCAAAAAATACCAAGGAAAAGCGGTGATACACAGTTTATCACCTTATGGCTCAAGAATGACTAAGGTGATAAAAACATTATTAGATTAGCAATAATGTGATAATGTTTTTTTAATAATGCAGATAGAGGAGACGGTTCTCTTTTGAATACGAAATTCGGCTTTTTAAGTGGAAATTGGGGATTCCTTTCTTGCCAGATAATTTTCCAAAGTGTATGATAAAACAAATAATTAAATTACAGGAGGAAGGTTATGTCTATCGTATCGGAATCGGAATTCAAGGGAAATCCCATGATCGTTATCAAGAATGACGAAGAGGATCAGTACCCTTTTCAATTCGGCGTAAAAAAAGCCAAGCTGGTTTTGGAAAATATTGAAGAAGTTAAAAAGTTTGTGGAAAAATACGACAAATAGAGATACCTGGGTTAGGAACCATCCTTGACATTTTTATTCGGTCGTGCTATGATAATCACACTTAGGAATTTAGATACGTACTGAATTTTAAAGTAATACTCGTTGCCAAGAACTATTATACATTCTCTAATACTCACCAATTATTGTCGGCATTACTATAGCCGGCCGGGAGAGTCAACTTAACTGAATGCTTGGCAATGAGTCATTTTTTATAGAAGAAAGAGAAATTGACACTGCGAGACGGACCGTTGTCCGCCCTCTTTTTTTGTCATTTTTTTGTAAATTTAGCCCAACAAGTAAATTAGCAAAAACCTGATATAATAAATGCAAAGGAAGAATAAAAATGAATGGCGAAATTATTTTTATGGTTTTAACTACGCCGCCAGGATTTAAGGGAGGGAAATGAAGAAAACGTTAATCATTATTGCTATTGCCCTCATCGCCATCGCGGCAACCATCGCGATTTTTCTTGTAATTAATAGATCCCCCGCAAATATTGCTGATAATGGATTATGCCGCCAAATTGAAGGCCCGGATAAATACTATTGCCTAGCAAGGGTTGAAAAAAATCCGGAGTTATGCAAAAAAATTGACGGAGCAGACAGCCAAGTATGCTCGGCCATATTGCTTGAGGATTCAAGTTACTGCCAAAAAATTAGCTCACCTGAAGCGAAAAAAATGTGCTATAACGAACTGGCAAGGGCCAGCGGCAAGATCGATTATTGCGATCAGGCCGAAGACAAAGAGAGTTGTTATTTTAGTTTTATTTCCGGCAAATATTGGGACGGCAAATCTTCTGAAATAGATAAGTCAGTTTGCTCGGAAAAATTTGCGTCGCAATCTCCTGAGGTTAAAACCTGCCTTGCGTTAATTGACGGAAGCGCGGCACTTTGTGAGGACAATTCAACCTGTAAAATATTTTTTAATCGAGATTTGAATTTCTGTCAAGATATTTCTGATAAAAAAGATGTTGACATACAACAAACAGAGTGTATAAAAAATGTCGCACTTCTGACCAAAGATGCGAGTATTTGCGATAAGATGCCAAGTAGTAAAAAACCCGAAATAAACGACTGTTTTTTGGATTTTGTCGGCCATATTTTGCCAGATTCATCAATCTGCGACAAAATCACCGACAAACAGATAAAAACAGGATGCTTGATTGAGGCAGCACTCGGACAGTCTTTAAAATAGTCTACATTCCACTTTTTTATTTTATTGCGCCGGATTATCGCCAATGGTATGATAAAAAAACTAATGTGTCTGGAAGGATGATGAAAGTTTTAAAAGTATTTCTAATTATACTGTGCGCATTTCTGGTAATTTTTGGTCTTTATCTTGGCTTGGCCTGGGTTTTACGAAAAGCTAACAATGGTATCAATACTACTGTTCCCAACCCAACAAATTCGAATTCAGTGACAAGCAAACAAAAAGCCGGAAGCTTTGATAAAAATTTAGTTGGCACGTAGACGTCCGATTGCTTAGTCCCGGACCCAAATAGTCCCTGGTCGGAAAAGCATCAGTTTGTGATTAAGGATGATGGCAGTACCGTTCATACACGTTGGAGCAATGATAGCCAGAGCCACGATTGTACCCCGAATTGGGAATATGGGACGGCAACTACTAATTATGAGCTTACTATTCCGCAAACCGGTCAAGTTAATATATTGTATGGCGGTCAATATATATATGATATTTATCAAATCTCTGGCAAAGATCTTGCATTTGGTCATGGTTTCCAGGCCCATTACCCAGCCGGGTATGATGCCACTCAAGGTCAGTCGGAAAGTAATCGTTTCCATGATTTGAATACTTATATTGTTTATCATAAACAATAAATTCAAATAAGTCAAAGAATAAATAGGAGAGAAAATGGAAGATTTATTTTTGGTCTTGGGCTGGGGATCTCCAATTGGAATGGGCATCTTTTTGCTTTGCCTTGGAGGAATGATTTTTATTCTATCCAAAGTCAGCCAAAATAAAAAATAAGAAAACATCAATTATGGTCAGCAAAGTAAAAGCTACTGATAATATTGTCAGTGATGTAAAAAAAGTTATTAATTCTCTTGGGGGCATTAACGCTTTTATTAATTCGGGCGATAGGGTTTTTATCAAACCCAATCATGTAGAAATTGACAGATATTTTCTTTGGATTTAAACTATAATTATAGGTCGATATCAAGATATAAAAAGGAGGGCAAATGACTGACCTTGGAAAATGGTCATTTATTGCCGGTTTAATTTTGGCGGTCTTATCCGGCTTTCTTGCTATCCCTTACATTGCAATTGTTCTGTTGGTTTTGGGATTGATTGTCGGATTCTTGAATGTTAGTAAAACAGAGGAGCAGCTTTACCTTCTTGCGGTAATCGCCTTGTTAGTGATTGGCGTTGGCAGCATACAGGCGCTTTCTATTCTGGGCATCAACCTATCTGACTGGGTAGACACAGTTTTCGTTAATTTCATTTCCTTTGTGGCTGCTTCTGGTTTAGTAGTGGCAATCAAAGCCATTATTAAATCAAGTAGATCGGACTAAATCAAAAGAGGGGAATTTATCTTTTTTTAAAAAAGCTTTTTGTCTTGAAGCAGTTTTAATTTTAATAAAAAAAAGCAAATAATTTAGAATTGGGGATAAAATAAAAAAAGAGGGGATTGATTGGTGACATTTTTTTGTTTGCCAACAATCAACCCCAGAAGATGTAGCAAGGGTCAGGAAGTCGGAAGCCGATCTCTCCAGACGAGACAGGTCGCCTTGCTGACGCCCGTGCCTCGGATCACCCCGCGATAGCTCAGGTTCGCTAGTAACCTCGCAATCAGACCTTTTCGCAGAGTCAGACATCGCTTCATAATCGATGGGATGGAATAGAAACGATTTTGGGCAATCGACTGTCCCTCAGCCAACTGACCGGCAGTCATCTGCTTCGGCCTATACACCACCTTGCTCATGGTGTAGTGCGTCCAGTCGTTGTCTTCTACGCGGCCTTCTACCAGGAGTTGCTCGCGAATGGCGGTACCGGGAAACGGGGTAAGTACGGCGAACTGCGCGACCGCAAGCTTATGCCTCTCGGCGAAGTCAACTGTGCGTTTGAACACCCCCAAGTCATCCCCATCCAGTCCCAGCACGAATGACCCGATTATCTCGATCCTTGCCCTGTGGATCCTGTCCACTGCCTCGTCCATATCGCCCCGGAGGTTCGGGGACTTGTGGGTCGCTTGCAGATTCTCACGAGAGAGCGACTCGAGTCCGATGAACATCGCCTGGCAACCGCTGCGTTTGGCGAGAGCGAGCATCTCCGGATCCCATGCGAGTAACAGATCGGCCTGGCCCACCCACTTGATCTTGAGCGGTATAAGGGCCTCAAACAACTCCTTGGCCCGACGCGGGTGTCCAACTATGTTGTCATCGACGAACCCGACCCAACGACCCCTGAGCGAGCGGACCTCCTCAACGACCTCCTGTACCGGTCGGAATCGATAGCGCCTGCCGAACACAGGAGTAACTGAGCAGAAGCTGCAGCCGTGAGGACATCCGCGTGCCGTCTGAACGACGTTCGGAGCAACATAACGTTCCATTCGAAGCAGGTCTCGTCGAGGTAAAGGCAACCCCTTCATATCGCAGTAATTGGCGCCTTGGTACCTTGGCTGAACCTTTCCCCTTGCCAGATCTCTTAGCACCTCTCTCCATACTGGCTCAGCTTCACCTATGACGACGGCGTCTGCGTGTACGCTTGCCTCATCCGGCATGACGCTTGGGTGTATGCCGCCGATGACAACGGAGACCCCCCTGTCCCTGAACGCATCGGCAAGTTCGTAAGCTCGGGGCGCGGACGCAGTCATGCAGCTCATCGCCACCCAATCGGCTGGCGTATCCACGTCCACCCGTTCAACGTTCTCATCGATAAGTCGCACATCTACATCTTGCGATGTCAGCCCTGCCAATAATGGTAGGGCCAACGGCGGGGCAAGCACCCTACGTTCTCCCCTTCCCCAGAAACGTTGCGACTGGGTAGGAGATATAATAAGAAGCTTTGGGCGACTCACAAACGGATACCTACCTTTCTCCGAATCTCCTTGCTTTCGGTAAGATACAAGCAACCACATTATCTCAAATAATATGGTTGATATCAAAATAGCAAAAACCGCTCCATTACGAAGCGGTTTTTGCACTATTTGCAGTATTATCTGTTACTCTGCGATTGAAGCGGCAATACCCTTAACCTTAGCAACATAGGCAGAAGAGTGATTGTAGGCATAAAGCGCGCGGTCAATGTTACCTTGTGATGCACCAGATGCAGCCAGTAATTTAGCGGCAGCATGGACAGAGTCATTGGCAGAGTTAATATCACCATTTGAGTAGTGTCTGAAGGTAGAAGGTAAGAACTGCATTGGTCCTTGTGCACCAGCGTAAGAACGTTTTCCTGTATCCCAGGACTTACCAGTTTCAACCTGCCAGACAGCTTCAAGAATCTGCCAAGGAATGCCGTACTGGGCCGCAGCGCGTTTTACCAACGCACGTTTTGTCGCATGATCAGGATCTATTGGCGCGATTCTTTTTCGTTCGCGAGTGACCGTGTCACGAAGAGCGATCTTGGGAGATTGCTCTGAGGCAATTCTTATTTCTTTATCAGCGTTTGATTCGGCAATTTTTACGGAAATCTGTTTTTCGGAAATAGTAAGAATTTGCGGGTTTTTGGTGTCAAGCGCAACGTGAACGATTTTTTCAGCTACAACTTCATCTTCTGTTTTGGTCTTAACATTTAACTTTGTAATGTCAAGGGTAGAAGGTGAAAGCGAAGATACAGTAATCGGAAAAACAACCAAAGCGGCAAATGTTCTTATAATCTGATTACGAAGTAACAAGGTTCTCGAGCGAAGTGAGAGGTTCTTATTTTTGATAATGTTTTTCATCATTTCTCCTTAAGGTGGTTTTCCACCCTATAAAAAAATCCCCTCGGCACGAGTCCGAAAGGACAGGGTATTATATCATATAT
>CAZFRP010000003.1:8507-18774 GCA_964521415.1 uncultured Candidatus Saccharibacteria bacterium
GTCAAGGCGGTTAATCTTGAATCTCAAAAGTAAATATGCTACAATGTTGCGTTGCGGGCATTGGCTATTACAGAAAGGGAGGTGGGAACATTGTTGATCGAGATGATTAAGCCAAGCTTGTTGTACATTACAGCAGCATGTATAGTATTCCTTCTTGCAGGCCGGGCGGCAGACACTAACAAGGGGGAAAGTATCTCAACGATGCCTATACCAAAAGGTTTGCCGTGGTCATTTCCACTCTATACCCTCATAGTAGCTTGTGTTGCTGGGCTGATGCTGACAATCGCAAACTTGATTTTACCCTTTACCTACCCAGCGACAGTGAGGACGATAGCCGTCGCTTATAATGCAATCCCTCTTGCTTTATTACTCTACTGGAAGTTGAGTCGCGGTAAGTTGGGGCTACGGGTTGTCTTGAGTATTACATTAAGCGTAGCCGTCAGCGCGGCCTGGTTGCTCTGGTATCGGACGTGGATGCTGAATTTGGCGGCCCTGAGTGGGTGTGTCGGGTGGTTATATCTCCTGCGAAGGATAACCATCTGGCATGTCGCGATATTGGGGGTGGGTATGGCCTTATTCGATACGTGGGCAGTGTGGTTGACTAATCAGATAGCTACATACAATGACCTAGTCAAGGGGTTGCCGTTCCAGTTGTATTTCATGGTTAGCCAAGCGCGTTGTCTAATTGTGTCCTCAAACGATGTACTATTTCCGGGATTAATCGCAATGATTGCCTTCAGGGAAGCAAATCGCCTAAGAAGATACGAATTTGCTCTGTGGCCACTGTTAGGATTTGTTGTGGCCTCAGTATCTGCATTTGCTATACTAGAAGTGACACATCACTCTGTGCCATACTTACCTTTCGGGGTTGGCGGAGTGCTATCTGGCCTCTTGCTCGCATTGTGGCGTCATGGATCCTGTGGTTTCCCTGGCCAATCAAATAGAGACGATAGAGACGAGTTCAGGATGTGAAAAAGCAATTTTGTGATCATAGGGCGGATGTCAGAATCGCCCCCTCTTTTTTTTGAAATTTTATATCTAAATATGATATTATTATAAAGATGCCAGATTGTATCTTTTGTAAAATTATTAATAGGAAGTTGCCGGCAAAAATCGAATACGAGGATGAAGATATCCTGGCTTTTTTTGATATCAAACCAGCAGCCAAGGTACACATTATTATTGTGCCTAAAAAACATATTGCCTCAGTAAATGAGCTTACAGAAAAAGATGCGTCAATTATTAGCAAAATGGCGCTGGTAGGAAAGAAGTTGGCAAAAAAACACCATACAGATATTAAGGGGTATAAATTTGTTATAAATACCGGTCTATATTCTGGGCAGACAATTTTACATTTACATATGCATTTATTGGGCGGCGAAATCTTAGCTGGCCGGAAAATACTTGAAATATAAAGCAAAACAACATATACTAAATACTGTATCTTATGAAAGGTAAGGTGTTTTTAGGTGATTTATGTTAGAAAACGAGAAAATGAACGCGGAGAAGCGTTACTTCGCCGTTTTAATCGTGTGGTTCAAGACAACGGTCTTTTAAAAACTGTTAAGGAAAACGGTTTTTTTGAAAAGCCCAAAAGCCGGAGAGCGCGCCGCGAATCAGCCAGGCGCAAAATGATGATTAAAAAAATTAAAGATAATTTTTAAATATGAATATAAAAGATCAAATTAATCAAGATTGTAAAAATGCCATCAAGGCGCAAGATGAGTTGAAGAGTACGACACTTCGGATGCTAAAAAGCGCCCTACATAATGAAGAAATAAAAAAGCAAGACGAACTTAATGATGCTGAAATATGTAACATTTTAAATAAAGAGGTAAAAAAGCGAGAAGAAGCCAAAAAATTATACCTACAGGGAAATCGAAAGGAATTAGCAGAAAAAGAAGAAAAAGAGATTGAAATAATCAAAAAATATTTGCCGGCGCAGCTTGGCGACGATGAAATTGAAAAAGAGGTGATGGCGACAATAAAAACCATTGGCGCTTCTGGTATGCAAGATTTTGGCAAAGTAATGAAAGAATTAATGCCCAAATTAAAAGGAAGAGTACCAGGCGACAAAGTTTCGGAAATTTTAAAAAATAAGCTCGGGGGCAGTTAATGGAAAAACCATATAAATCTGGGCTTTATATTGTCTCTTTAATATTTTTGTTTAGCTTTGGGCTTTCTTTATTGGGCGTTTATTTTGCCGGAGTGCTATCTACTAAAGTGGCTCTTTTTTTATTTATCGCGACTCTTTTTTCTTCGGCAATTTCCGTCACCATTTTAGGCGGATTTTTTACTTCGCTTGTCAGTTACTTAATCCATTTAAAACGCCTATATCGTTATGATAATTTATCAAATTCGCTCCTTCTTAAACTTTCCCAAGATGCACCCGGAACTTATCATCATAGTATCTTGGTAGCCAATATGGCCGCGGGGGCGGCAAAAGAGATTGGGGCAGATAGTTTACTTTGCCGCGTGGCTTCTTATTTTCACGATGTTGGAAAATTAAAAAATCCCGGTTTTTTTATTGAAAATCAAAATCCTTATTTGCAAAATACCCTTGAGGCCAAGTTAAATTCGCCCCAAAAAAATGCCCAGATTTTAATTGATCATGTCAAAGAAGGTGTAAAAATTGCTAAGGGAGCTCATCTTCCAAAAGAAGTTATCAACATCATTGCCCAACATCATGGGGACTCAACTTGCGTTTATTTTTATGACGTGGCGAAAAAAAGAGATTATAAAAATACTAAAAAAAGCGAATTTAAGTACGAGGGACCTAAACCCCAAAGCAAAGAAGCAGCGATTTTGATGTTGGCTGACTGTCTTGAGGCAAGCGCTCGGGTTAAGGAAGGGTACAAAGACATTAAGAGTTTGGTTGAAAATACTTTTTTGGATAAAATGAAAGAGAAACAACTTGACTTTTCTTCGCTTTCTAATAAAGATATTTTTCGTCTTAAAAAAGCTTTTGTTGATACTTTAGAAAGTATGCTGCATCCGCGCATTGAATATCCAAAATAGCCAAGACAGCGTTGTTGACTTTACTTTATTTGTAAGTTATCTTTAAAAAAAGAGGGATAAATGACCAAGAAGGTCAAAAATTTAATTGTCGGTCTTGATGTTGGCAGCACAAAAGTAGCTTGCTGTCTTGGGGTCTACGAACAAGGTATGACGGAAATTTTAGGATATGGGATGGCGCCTTGCTCTGGACTTCGTCGCGGCATTGTGGTAGATATTGAAGAAACGGTCTCCGCAATTTCGGCCTGCCTTGAAGAAGCGGAACGAATGTCGGGAATTTTGATTGACAGCGCCTTTGTTGGCGTCGGCGGGGCCCACATCGCTTCGGAAAATTCCAAAGGGGTAGTAGCGGTTTCCAAAGCCGATGGCGAGATTACTGATGATGATGTAAAAAGAGTGGTTGAGGCCGCCAGAACGGTTTCACTGCCACCAAATAGAGAAATTTTGCATGTCGTGCCGAAAATGTTTGTCATTGACGGACAAGAGGGGATAAAAGATCCAACCGGAATGTCTGGCGTCCGTCTTGAAGTAGAAGCGCACGTTATTGGCGTAGCGACAGGCGCAATGAAAAATCTCACCAAATGCGTTTATCAATCCGGCATAAATATTGATGAGTTGGTCTACGCCCCTCTATCTCTTTCAAAACTGCTTCTTTCAAAAAAACAAAAAGAAATTGGCGTAATTTTAATTGATATGGGAGCAGGCACCACTTCCCTGGCAATTTTTGAAGAAGGTGATTTAATCCATTCAACCGTTCTCCCGGTTGGCTCATCTCATATTACCAACGATATTGCCATTGGTCTTCGTATTCCACTTGATCTGGCGGAAAAAATTAAAAAGGAACACGGATTTGCTGATCCTTCCCAAGTCGGAGATAAAGAATCAATTAATTTGCAACAAATTGATAAACATGAGGAAGGCGAAGTTTCCAAAAAATATATCGCGGAAATTGTGGAAGCCCGAATTTCGGAACTTTTCCAAATGATTAAAGATGAATTGCGTAAAATTGACCGAGACGGCATGCTTCCAGCTGGAGCCGTGCTTACCGGAGGCGGCTGCAAATTAAAAGGACTGGTTGATATTGCCAAAGACAATTTAAAGCTTCCGGCACAAATCGGCATGTCAACGCTAGAATTTTCGGGAATGGTTGACAAGATAAATAATCCTTTGTATGCTCAGGCTGTTGGTTTGATACTATGGGGAACAGAGGAAAAACCGAGAGCATTTCACAAATCAATCTCTATTTCCGGTCTTCCCAAAAAAATTAAAGATTTCTTTAAGCAATATTTACCCTAAAAATATAAGGCAAAAAATATGGAGAAAAAAACCCGCGTAAGCCCACCAAAATTAGACAAAATGGACGCCATTGCCAAAATTAAAGTCGTTGGCGTTGGAGGAGGGGGCTGTTCTGCAATAAACAGAATGATTTACTCAAAATTGCGCGATGTTGATTTTGTCGCGGTAAATACTGATGCTCAAACTTTGGCAAATTGTGAAGCGCCAATTAAAGTGCAAATCGGCAAAGAGACCACCCGTGGACTTGGTTCTGGTAAAGACCCAGAAATTGGCCGCCGTTCAATTGAAGAAAATAAAGAAGAAGTTTATGAAGCGTTAAAGGGCGCTGATATGACCTTTATTACCTATGGTTCTGGCGGTGGCACCGGAACAGGAGCCGGTCCGATGGTGGCTGAAATTGCCAAGGAGCTCGGCTCGTTGGCAGTCGCGGTGGTAACCAAACCGTTTACTTTTGAGGGAACCAGAAGAAAAAAAGTCGCTGATCTTGGTATTGAAGAATTAAAAGATAAAGTTGATACTTTAATTACTATTCCCAATGACCGTCTACTTCAAGTAATTGATAAAAAAACCACCCTTTATGATGCCTTTGGCGTGGTTGATGATGTTTTGCGCCAAGGCGTTCAAGGCATTTCTGATCTTATCACTTTGCATGGTATTGTTAATGTTGACTTTGCTGACGTCCGCTCAATTTTATCTGATGCCGGCAGTGCCCTAATGGGTATTGGCCGGGCAACCGGCGATAACCGCGCGATTGAAGCCGCCCGCGCGGCAATCGATTCTCCGCTTCTTGAACTCTCTATTGAGGGAGCAAAAGGTATTCTGTTTAATATCACCGGTGGGCCAGATCTTGGAATGTACGAAATTGATGAAGCGGCTAAAGCCATCACTGAAGCGGCTGACACTGATGCCAATATTATCTTTGGGGCAATTATTGACGAGGCAATGTCAGGTGAAGTTAAAATTACCGTCATCGCCACTGGTTTTGAATCAGAAAATAAAAAGAAAAAACCAAAAGAAGAACCGACAATTTCCGAAACCAAAGAGAACGAAGAAGCGGCTGAACTTGAAGTGCCGGCGTTTATCAGACGAAAACTAAAATAGTATAAAATACACCACGAATTTTATTACACTAATAAACACAAATGTAAAGTTGGTGTTTTTTTTACCCAAAAAGTTATCCACAATTTACCACTTGACACGAACTTTCTTGTGGTTATAATAAGGAAGGATACCCAAGATATAGGTAAAAATATTATGATATGTAATAATTGTCATAAAGACAATGTTGCGGTTATTGATTCACGCGATGATGGAAAAGTGATTTGGCGAAGACGCAAATGTCTTTTTTGTGGGCATCGATTTACCACTTACGAAAGAATTGAAGTGCCGCGGCTAATTATTATTAAACGAGATGGTAGACGCGAACCATTTTCAAAAGAGAAAATTATCAATGGTATTAGAAAATCCTGTGAAAAACGTCCAGTGGCTACGGCTAACATTCAAAATATTGCTAATAAAATTGAGAAAAAATTATACGAAATTGGGGATGAGGAAATTAAAAGCACGGTAATTGGAAAAATGGTAATGGAAGAACTGGAAAAATTAGATAAAGTGGCTTATATCAGATTTGCTTCGGTTTATCGAGATTTTAAAACCGTCAGAAGTTTTGACAAAGAACTTAAAAAAATAATGAACAAACAACCTTAAGAGGTCGCGAGGGGAAATGGAAGAAAAATATCGCCGATTTTTCAAAAGAGAGCTTCAGATTTTAAATTTAAATGATGAGGCAATTGAGCAAATTTTAAATTCAATTGAAGAAAATTACGCCAAAGTTACTCTACCTTTGGGCCAAAAACCGCTTCCGGAAATTATCAAGGTCTATCAAGAAGAGGGTAATGGGGACTCAACTGATATTTCGCTCCTTGTGGCCACTCCGACTAAGGGTACGATTATTCCTTGGGAAAAAAGCCGGATCACCGAAGCGTTAATACGAGAAGCAAAAATTTCACAAAGGGAGGCCGATGATATTGCTTACTCCGTGGAAAAGAAAATTTTTTCGGCCGGCCTTAAAACAATTTCTACTGATTTGATAAGAGCCCTGGTTGACAACGAACTTTTTGAGCGAGGATTAACGCGCAAACTCACCCGGCAAAAAATTCTTGGTATCCCTACCTATGATGTCGCACAACTAATTTTTTCCAAAACCTTAGAAAACAGCAACATTGCGGCCAATAATCCTGAGGCGATTAATTTATCTCTTGCTGAAACGATTTTAAAACAATATGCCCTGCAAAATATTTTCTCTCATGAGGTGTCTGAAGCCCATCTTAGGGGGGCAATACATCTTCATGATCTTGGTTATCCCATAAGAACTTATTGCAGTGGCCACTCGCTTGACTTTATTAAAAAATTCGGCTTAAATATGCCTACACTTAATGCCATTTCAAAGCCACCGTCTCATGCTCGCACACTAACCGGTCATCTTAATACTTTCTTGGCCGCGATGCAGGCATATTATGCTGGGGCGCTTGGTATTGGTTTTTTTAATATTTTTTATTCGCCATTTTTAGAAAAACTCTCTGACCGTGAAGTAAAACAAGAAGCGCAATATATTATTTTTTCTGGCTCGCAAAATGCTTTTTCAAGAGGAAACCAAACTTTATTTTTGGACTACAATATCAATCTTGGCGTGCCGGCATATTTAGCCAAGGTTCCGGCAATTGGTCCAAAGGGAAAATATATATTACGATACAATAATGGCAAAACTGATTTGATTGATGAAGTCAAGCGCGATAAAAACGATGACGTAATTGATCCGAAAAACGGCCACATTATGCGCTATAAGGATTATGAAAAACAAACACAACGGTTTGCCAAAGCCCTGCTTGAAGTTTGGCAAGAAGGCGATGCGATTGGACAGCCGTTTTTCTTTCCCAAGTGCGATTTACATATTTCATCAGAAACCTTCACGGATCCTGCCCAATACAAATTATTTCAGTTTGCTTGTGAGGTAGCCGCAAAAAACGGCGCCCCGTATTTTATTTTTGATCGGGGTAATGAAGCAATTTTATCGCAATGCTGCCGTTTGCGCGAAAAAGTCACTGATCCTTATATCTTAAAACATCCTGAGTCACTGCGTTTTTGCGGTTTTCAGATTGTCACCATTAACTTACCTCAGGCCGCATATCGGGCGCGGCGTAGTGGTGATGGCACGCCAGAAGGCGTTATCAGCGAAGTGGAAAAAATGATGGATATTAGCATTAAAGCCCATCTGCAAAAAAAGAAATTTATTGAAAGAATCAGTCGCGAGCCGGGATTACCGCTCTGGCCCGTAGGAATGAAGGTCGCTGACGGCCGGCCTTATATCTCACTTAATGACTCAACTTATTTAATTGGTATGATTGGATTAAATGAATGCGTTAAAGCATTATCAGGTAGGGCGCTTCATGAAAGTGACGACGCTTATAAAATGGGGCTTGAAATTATTGCCGCCATGCACCTTAAGGCCAAAAAACTGCAAAAAGAGACCGGGCTTAAGATATCACTTGAAGAAACACCGGCTGAATCAACTTCTTTTCGTTTAGCTAAAGTTGATCTTATGGAATATCCAGAAAGCAACCAATATGTAAATGGTGATGCAGAAAAAAAAGAAGTTTATTATACTAACTCGGTTCATTTTGCGCCAGATGCGCCAATTGATATTATTGAGCGAATAGAAGGTCAGGCAAAATTTAATACTTTAATTGAAAGCGGCGCCATCACCCATTGTTTTGTGGGCGAAAAAATGCCATCAGCAAAAAGCATTGCCAATCTGGTTGAAAAAACTTTTAAAAATACCTTATCATCGCAGATTGTTATTTCGCCGGAATTTACCGTTTGCAATGACTGTCAATCAATCACGCCTGGTTACCATCGCGTCTAACAAATAAAGTGTGGTCGTAAATGAAATGTTATATGCCCGCCTTAGCTTAGCACTTGCCTCAAGTATTATTCATACACGGCTCGTGCTGCGCTTGGTCGGCGGGCGCAATCTAAATATAATAAAAAAAATAAAGGATTGCGGAGGAAATATGGATAAATCAAAACCAAAATGTCCACAATGCGGATCAGAAAATACTTACGGCATTTCCCGCGTTGTCGGCTATTATTCCAAAATTGAAAACTGGAATACTGGCAAAAAAGTTGAGTTTAAAGATCGACAAAAAGGGAAATATGAGGTAGGGGAGAAAGGGAAAAAATGATTTTGAAAATTTTTACAAAGCCAGGTTGTCCGGCTTGCCCGCCTGCCAAGGCACTCGGAGAAAAAATTAAAACTAAAGTGAAGGTAGAATTACATGATGTCTCAAAGCCAAAAGGTTTAGGAGAGGCAGCCAAATATGGTGTCATGTCAACTCCAACCTTAATCTTAATAGACGACAGAGGTCGAATAAAAAAAACTTGGCTTGGTACCCCTGAAGAAAAACAAGTAGAAAAAGAATTATAGATGGCAATAAAAGGATTTATACCTATAACGCTTTTGGATTATCCGGGTAAAATTGCTTCAATGATTTTTTTGTCTGGCTGTAATTTTAGGTGTCATTTTTGTTACAACAAAGAACTGGTTTTTGATGAAAAATCACTGCCTGCCATTGAGGAAAAAGAAATTTTTAATTATTTAGAAAAAAAGAAAAATTGGCTTGATGGCGTAGTAATTACTGGCGGCGAACCAACGGTAGATTCTTCGCTTATTACATTATGTCAAAAAATTAAAAAGCAAGGACTTGCTATTCAGATACAAACAAACGGCACCAATCCAGAAATGCTTGAAAAATTGATAAAAAACAAACTGGTTGATTTTGTAGCGATGGATTTAAAAGGACCACTCCCCAAATATCATCAAATTGTAAACTGTCAAGTTGACATTTTCAAAATCAGAGAGTCAATTGAATTGATTTTAAAAAACCCGCAGATTGAAGCCGAGTTTCGTACCACTATAGTCCCTGGTCTTATCAATCAAAAAGATATTCTTGAGATTATTAAAATGATTAAAAAAACCAGCCGGCCATATTTTATCCAGCAATTTCAAAACGAAAAAACCTTAGACCCTAAATTTCGTCTTCAAAAACCATACGAAAGTAAGGAACTTGAAAAAATCCTAAAGCAGGCCAAAAAATATTATGCTAATGTAAAATTAAGAGGTGCGTAATGAACGTGAAAATTAAACGAATAGACAAAAATTTGCCCTTGCCTGAATATCAAACAAAAGGTGCGGTGGCTTTTGACCTTGTAACCAGAGAAAAAACTACCATTTTGCCTAAATCAACCGGCAAAGTGCCTTCTAACATTATTGTGGCCATTCCATCGGGGTATTTACTTTTTATCAAAGATCGCTCCAGTACGGCAAAGAAAAAAGGACTTTTGATTACTGCGGGCATTATTGACCAGGATTATTGCGGCGAAGATGATGAAATTTTGGTGCAATTTTATAATCCAGGCAATGAAAAAGTCATCATCAAGCGAGGCGAAAGGGTGGCGCAAGGAATTTTTATAAAAATTAATACGGCCAGTTGGCAAGAAGTTGATAAAATGTCAAAAAGTAGTCGTGGCGGATTCGGCACCACTGATTAACTGGGGATAACCGTACTTGACGTTGTTTTAGCAAATAAAGCTATAATAAGATTAGGTGGAGTTTTGTCCCATGAAGCGGACAAGCCCCTCGAAGGGCTCGGGGCAAGGAGGAGCAAACTCCACTTTTTTGTTTTGATATAATTTGAATATAAAGAAAATCTTTTAAAAAGGAGATTATTGTGGGAATACAAGTTGAATTTAACCCTGACTTGGCATTACGAAATATCTCGGAATATAAAAAGGGTAAAAGAAAAAAAGAAGAATGCATTCCAGAAAAAATTCAGCAAGGCAAAATTTACAATTTTTTGAAAAAAGGTCAGAGAAATTATTGGTTAGATGGTGAGCAACC
>CAZFRP010000004.1:0-18326 GCA_964521415.1 uncultured Candidatus Saccharibacteria bacterium
TGTTTGGGTGGTATTTGGCAAGGGCTGCTTGAGGTATGAAATTCGTAAGGATTATTGCCGAAAAACAGTTACTCTAGGCGAGATGACTTCCAGCTGGGTCATCGCCGCCAATGTAAGGGAGGCAACATTATGTTGCGATTCAGCTGGGTCGTTGCCGCCTTCGTGGCGGCGATGACCCTTTCCGTGCCTCTTTGGGGACAGCCGGACGGGTTTACAGATCCGATCGAGAGTTCGGCGGCTAAACCCGCCGAACTGCGGAGACCCGAACCCGGTCCAGCGCCCGCGCCAAGCGCGGGCGCGCCATCCGTTGAAAAGACGGGTGAGGGCGAAGCGAACCATGCCCAAAACGGTTCGCAGACAGACGACGTAGGTCGTTTGTCGCAACACGATCGCGCCGCAATCTCAGCCATTCTGACAAGTGTTGGCGGGTTGCGCGCCGCGATTGAGAAGCTCGGAGGTAAGCCGGGGAAATCCGCATCCTACCGAGTAACTGTTTCTCGTCCTGGCCGGCGAACGATTAAGGTCGTCGCGCCAACCGCGGTACAGCTACAGTTGACTCTTGTCAAAGCGTTGGTGAAAGCCAACGTCGCGACCAAAGCTGACCTATCTGTATTTCGTGACGTACTCCGTGCCGATTTCGCGAAAGCGATCAAGGTCTCGGAGGCGCGGACTCGCGCCGCCAACGCGGCAGTCGTTCGCACCGAGGGCGCAGCGACTCGGAAGAAGATCGAGAAGATCAATGGGAGTTTATTTCCGATCTTCGCGCTCTTGAGCTTCGGTACCCTGGCTGTTATGGCCATCGCTGGACAGAAGTCGAAGAAAAACAAAAAGGAGAAGTGAAATGGAAGCTCTACCCTGGGTATGTGGAACGGTAGTTTTCCTCGCGCTTGCAGCCGCTCTGGTTCGGTACTTCGCGCCCGCCGATGAGTCGGCATCTGACATCATCGGTGAACTCGATGAGATGGGCGTTTCTCAGGCGTCCGTCAAGGCGGAGAACGGATCGCGGGTCCGGTTCCGGACTCGACCTGACCCGGCCGAACTCGTCCAGGTAGTTGCCGTCAACACGGCGCAGGTAGTGCCTGCTGGTGTCACGGTTCTGTTGGCGGGTGGCGGAACGCCCGCCCCGGTACCGCCCGCGCCTCCGGCACCGACAGTGACCCAGCCCGGCGGACCCACAACCGCTGTCGTGGTGACCATCCCAGCTGGAGCCGTCTGGCTTCAGTGCCACAGCGGTGGAGGCTACGGGCCGATCTGGCGCGTAGCCCCGGGGGCCACCTGGTCCCCGCCGGTTCCACCGGCACCGGGATCAACTGTTTTCGTCCGCGTCAGTGCGGACGCAACAAACTGGAGCCCCGAGGCGACGCACGTCGTGGCCTAGGGCCCAACTTTCTCAAAGTGGGAGCGCGATATTCTGCGCTCCCACTTTTTTTATTTAAAAAAGAGAATCTATTTTAAGTTCTTTCTTTGGGTTCTATTTTTTGGATATAGGGAAATAAATCTTTAATAGTGCGTGTTTCATATCCTCGTTTGGCATTTTTGATAGTTTCTATACGAATTGTTGGTTTTATTCCATCCAGTTTTAAGCTGTCAACATAATATGTCCCATTAAAACCAGAGTTTGGGTTAAATTTAATTTTCGGACTTTTGCCCTGGCTTAAGGTGTCTTGTATTTGTTTTATTAATGCTTGTGTTGTGGTGCTTTCTAAAAATGCTTTATGTTCTGGCAACATTTCTCCAGACCGGGCAATTCTTATGGCTTCTTTATCAGATTTCTTTAAACTATTTTTAAAATCTTCCGGGCTCAATCTTTCGTGACGCATCGCTGTATTATCATCAAGATCTTTATAATAATCAATCTCTAAGCTCCCGTCCGAATTTTGTCCGGTTATCATTAAAATAGTTGGTTCACCCGGTGCTAATTCGAGAGGGGATAAGTCAAACCAGTCGCCGTGAGCCGGAGCTTCTTTTGTTTCCTCTTTTTTCTGAATTTTTTCTTCTTCAATTTTTTGTAATTCTAAAACCGTTTTTTTATAAAATTCTTGTGCTTGTTTTAATTCTGCATCAAGATCTTTTTGTTCTTGAGTTAATTTTCCTGCTTCCGCACCTTGATGTTTTGGAATCATCATGGCTGTTTCAGCGGTGGCAAATAATCCATAAACCGCCACAGATTTATTTAACCCATTTATTAAATCAAAAGCTCTTTGAGCAATTTCTTGCTGGGGGATATGACCAAGGGTACTGGTACCAAAAGGCACTTGTTCCGCGGCAGTGCGGGCAAATTTGATTATTCCCGAAGCGGCTTTGACTAAATTGTGATAATCAGCCATCGGAGGCGCGTCTTTGGCGATATTGACCGCTTCAAAACTTCCGGGCGAAAACGAAACACCAATCGCGCCAGCTTTTTCTACACCATGAATTACAGATAAAGCGCCGGTAGAAACACCGCCTGCCAATCCGCCGCCAGCCTCAAGTAGTCCGAAAACAAGATCGGACTTGATAGATTTTTTCATTAACTCGCCAAGATTTATTTTGGCGACAGCGGTACCTTCTGTCTCACTTCCAGAAACTCTAGCATGAACTTCTTTATCTTCGTCCTGATAATATTCAATTTCGACATTTTGCCTTGATGACTGATGGAGAAAATCAATCAGTTCAGACATTTTATTAAAATAAAGTTCGGTTTTGTCTGAACCTTCCCTGGCGAGTTTTTCCACTTCGCATGCTAATTCTTCGGCAAAGAATATTTTTGCCTCAAGCCCCATTTTTATTTGTTCATCCATTCCCAGGGCAACTTTTTCTTCGCCGACTTTTCCTTCAGTTTTTCCGCGCATTCTTTTTTTAATTCCCTCAATACCGCCGCGGACTAAATATGCGCCGCCAACTGCGGCTATGGCTGGAGCGCCCATAATAATTCCGGCTGTGACCGCGGTGGCGCCACCCCAGAATTTTATTTTTGATTTATGAGCGCCTAAAAATTGACTTATTTTACTATTCTCTTTATCGCCAGACATAAATTGTCTAATGTTATGTAAAGCAGTTCGCCAGCCCAATCTAATTACGGGCAGTTCCCATCTTCCTCCAGTTTTTCCATGCTTTAATGCCATCCACATTTCGTTTTCTGATTTTCGAAAATGACCATTGGTAATATCGTCAATAATTTCAACAGTTACTTCACCGCCTTTAATTTTTTCCTCAACCCAACCAGAAGTTAAATTGGCAATTTCAGATCGTTGTTCATCTAACTCTTGCCATTCTTCAAGATTTAAATTAGGTTCGCTTTCTGGCATTATTCCTCTTTTTTTTGCGTTATTCCGGCTGCTTTTCTGATTGGTTTTGATATTTCATATAGCTCAAGTTTGTAAATAATTGCTTCTTCTGTCATCATTTTGGTTAAATCAATGCTTTTAGAATTTAAAAATTCATTCATTCTTGTTTTATCTTTAGTATCAGCAATTTTTCGCCAATTTTCTAAATCATCATCTGAAAGCATCTGGGCGATCTTGGCAATGGTGCGGTTTTGGATCGTTTCTAAAATTTTGGTATAAAGTTCTTTTTTCTTTTCCTCGGGCAGATTTTTTGCGCCCATCAACTCCAGGATATCTTTATTAATAATGTCGTCGTAGGAAATATCGTTTGGCATTTTGCCTCCTTTAGATATTATTAATTTAATTTTAAGTTATTATATATCTATTGACAAGTCAAATGATTTGTGGTATAATTTTTTAGTTTTCTGTAGTTTAACAAGTCAATAGGGAAAATCGCATAGCGTTCGTTTTCATTCTCTTTATCGGGTAAATCTTTTGCCCGTTGCTGATTCCGGCGAGGGATTCCGCACGGGCAGGAT
Source organism: uncultured Candidatus Saccharibacteria bacterium (assembly GCA_964521415.1). Lineage (GTDB taxonomy): Bacteria > Patescibacteriota > UBA1384 > JAPLVJ01 > JAPLVJ01 > CAZFRP01. The sequence goes on from CAZFRP010000004.1 coordinate 3,845, forward strand.
ATTGCCCGAATCTATGTCCTAGGAGGACACGAAAGTGGTGAACGTTGTGAACGTAACTCCGCAAGATCTTAACAAGGTGTCAAAGCGCCTTCAGGCCGCGCAGGATTTAGACACCCTGAACTCCGTGGCCGAGGAGGCCCCGGCGAAAGAACTGCTTACGGACCCGGGTTGGGCTGAGTGGTTCAAGAGTCGGCAAGCGAACTTGGTCGTGATTCAGCGAATTCCGCCAGCCCCTGAGCCAGAGAAGCCCGTCGCGCCCGCGCCCGAGCCCGAGGCCAAGGAGGTCGCCAGCGCCGGGGACAAGCCGGAGCTCGATATCTTCGCAGTGGCAAAGATGGTAGAGAAAGGTCGCGAAGAGCTTTTCGCGGTCCGCAATGCGAAGTGGAAAGAGATCATTGCGGAGGCCAACAAGCGCGGGGTCTACATCAACATGACCTCGCGAGACCAGGGAGTGGGTACCATTGGTCACTACCTGGTCGATCGGATCCTCGACTCAAAGGCCCCGATCACGATAGAACAGGCCGTCGATGAAGCGATCGAGATGGGCTGGACTAAGCCCCTTGAGCGCGACTTCAACCAGGCCACTTACGAGGCCTTGATGGAAGAGCTCGATCGGCGAAACCTTTGGCTTCATTCAGAGGCCAAGATTCTGCAGGATGGCTCTACTGTGGTCGTAAGCCTCGTTTCCTTGCTCTGCCGGGCTATGGAGACCAAGCAGTTGACATCCCCAGCGGTCGCTGTCGACTTCGCCGTCACGCACTCTTGGGCAGAGCCCAGACGAAACAGAAGTGATGACGATGGGGTTAGGATCGAAGAGCACGTCGCCGCCAAGGCAGGCGGAGGAGGTGGTCGTCAGACGGCGACCCGCAGGAAAAGTACCCCCAGGTAGTCCGACACCCGGTCCCCGCGCCACATTCCGCGATCCGGTCTCGGATCAATTCGTTACTTCTCGCGCCGACGAGATTCCTATACTTGACGAAAAACAGCTCGCCAAGGCCTTGAAATCCGGAACCAGGGCTCATAAGGAGTCCCAGCTTGCCGGGTTCAGAAACGGAACGCGCAAGAAGGCGAAAGAACTGAAGGCACGCGAACGCTCGCGCGCCAATGACAAGAAGAAGCCTTCCGGCCGCGGCCGGAAGATATAGAGACAAGCTAAGTATTACGACCAGTTGGGGACCATCAGAACCCTGGCTGGTTTTTTTTGTAAAAAAATTCATTTAGGTTGATTAGTTGTTAATTTATAGTTGATTAATGCTAAATTTGTAGCAATGAATAAACTATTAATTTGCTATAAATATACTACCAATTAACTATGTAATTTACTAAATAAAAAAAACTCTTGAATTTTTAGATAACTTATGTTAAACTTATGAAGTTTTCGCACATCACAAGTTGGAGGTGAAAGCGTGTTAGTACTTTCTCAAATCAACGGCGTTGTTGAACATTCGCATGGGGATAGCGATTCTTTGGTATCAGCCGCCTTGGTACGTTACTGTGTCAAACAACAATTCCCAGGAAAAGAGATTGAGGTTGTTTTTGCTGAAAAACCCTGGCGACTCTCTGATCTAAAGGAAAAAGGCTATGTCTCGGTGGACTATGGTTGGCAGGGTTTGACAAAAGAAGAAAGAGAAGATCCTTTGGTTTTTGAATATGTTATTGATCACCATAGGCCTGGCGAGAAAAGATCGGCGACAAAAATGGTAGCAGAAGCATTGGGAGTTTTTGGACAAGGATTGATTGATGATTTTATTGATCTGGTTGACATTCGCGACAATGAAGGGACAGCAGCTCTTTCGTCAGAATTAGAATTAATAGATGGTGTTTCTCCAAAACTGATACATCGAGCCAGACTTTACGAATACTATTCCATTCTAGCGCTGCCGACAATACATCGCCGGCGTCACAAAGATAGTGCTCTTCAGACGTATTTCAATCGTATTGTTACAGATATGATTGATCATAGCCTCTACTTTAGGGTAACCGTTACCGAAGAGTTTCGCAAGAAGGCGGTTGTGTCAGCAATCTGGATAGGCGACAGAAAAACCAACATGGCCGTGATCGAAAGCAGTATCTCGGAGGTTAGTGCATATTCCAGAACAAAGGAAGGTGGATATTGTGCCGTAACAGTACTGAAAAACCTGAAAACCGGCCATGTGATGATTCAAGCCAATCAAGGTTGCCGACCCATTATTGATTTAGCTGAAGCCGCCAAGATTATCAGGTTTTTGGAAATGGCAAAACGCGGCATTATTGATGAGTATGAGCTGTCAGATTTGGGCGCAGAAGGAATGATCGATCTTTGTCCTTATTGGTTTGTTCCCAAAAATAGTAGAACAAGCATTGTTTGGATGATTACGAATGGCTCGTTAAAACATAAAGATGTTGAGGCAACAGCGCTTTCTTTGGATGAGATCAGGGTCGCCCTCATACTTAGTTTTAGCGACTTTTTCCCGAGTTGTTGTCCTCGCACCCATTGTTTCGGACGTCATCACTGTTCATTATACCCGGTTGGTTTTGAGCGCTGTACGCGCATAAGAGAAAAACAATCATAAACTTGAAAACACCCCCGCACCAGAACACCGGTGCGGGGTTTACTTATGTTTTTGCACAAAATTTTAAAATGTAGTACAATAAAAACAACCGTGAGAGAAATAAGTTTTTGGTTGTCGGTTATTGGAAATTAGAATCATATCTAACTTCTAACAACCAAAAACTAACAACTAATTTCTAAAAATAAAATGATGTGGCCATTTGAAGAAAAAAAACCCGAGTCCAAAAATAGTGAGAATAATTAACTAAATATTGATAGAATAAAGTAAATATGACAAAAGCAGAACTAAAACAAAAATTCGAAAAAGATATTAAAAGAGCGATTTTGGCCTTAAAAAAATATAAACCAGATAAAATTATTCTTTATGGTTCGGTGGCAAGAGGGGATTTTAATGAAGATAGCGACATCGACCTTTTGGTTATTAAAAGAGGTGTGGATGGAATAAAGCCGCACAAAAGAATTTTTGATGTGCTAAGAGTTTTAGACGACAGTGCTTCGTATGAGCCGCGTGTTTATTCGCCAAAAGAAATAAAAAATTTGCTCAAATGGAATGCATGGTTTTTAAAAGAAGCATTAAAGCAGGGAAAGGTAATTTATGAAAAACGATAATCCTTTGGCAAAAGAATGGTTTGATTTAGGAGAAGATGATTTGAGATATGCCCAGTTGGGCTTTAAGGATGGAGAGATATTCAACCTTGTTTGTTTCCACTGTCAGCAAGCAGTAGAGAAATATTTAAAAGGTTTTTTGACTCTGGCCGCTATCGAATTTCCCAAAACTCATCGTCTTGAAAAATTAATTTCCCTAGCAGGGCAGAAAGATAGAAAATTTCTATCTTTTTTAAATAAAGTAAAATATCTTGACGGATTTTATATTGATACACGTTATGCTGGCGGTGTTTTTGAAAGTTTTCATAAAAATGATGCTGAGAAAGCGATAGATATTGCTAAAAATATAATTAAATTTATTAAAAATCAAATTAAATGAGCTGGTTATTTCCTTCTAAAAAACCAGAGTCCAAAAAAAGCGAGAATTATAAACTGCTTTTGATTGAAGTGCCGCAGGAAAATGAGCAAAAACCCGAGGCGGCCGAAGCGATGTTTTCGGCCCTGCATGGCATTTTTGAGGAGCATATTGCTTTTGAAATGGTTTCAGAGAGCAAGTTTATTCGCTTTTATGTTTATACACCAGACGCGCTCAAAGATTTTGTGGAAAGCCAAATTTATGCCCAGTATCCGACCGTGGAAATGAAAGAAGTTTCGGATTATACGGAAAATATGGAAGAGGAAGCGCATTTTGCCTCATGTGAGCTTTTACTTTCAAAGCAAGATTATTTTCCGATAAAAACTTTTTTAAATTTTGATGTTGATCCACTGGCCGCGATTACCGCACCGCTTTCTAAAGTTTCTGAAGGTGAGAAAGTTTGGATTTCGGTTTTAATAAAACCAACGCGTGAGGATTGGCAAGAAAAAGGGATTAAATATGTCCAAGCCGTAAAAGAAGGCAAGGATAGTGAATTTAATTTTGGCAAGGCATTCTTTGGTTTTATGTCTGATGTTTGGCACGCGGCTTCACCACCAGAAGAAGGAGCCAAGGAGGCAAAAAAAGAAGCGCCAAATCTTCCTGGACCAGTGGAAGAAGCATTAAAAGGAATTGAGACAAAAACCACCAAACTTGGATTTGAAGCAAAAATTCGTCTTGTTTCGGTTTCTGATTCGGCCCAAAAGGCAGAGCATCGTTTAAAGCAGGCGGCTGCATCTTTCCAGCAATTTTCTTTGACCAACTTAAATACTTTCAAAATGAGCCCGATTATCCTTGATGATAAAAATTGTCTGGCAAACTACAGCACACGTTCTTTTGATAGTGGTTTTATTTTAAATACCGAGGAGCTGGCCTCAATTTTTCATTTGCCCAATGTCGCCGTAAAAACGCCGACGATTGTTTGGGCACGCGCCAAAAAAGGCGAGCCGCCTTCAAACTTACCGATAAAAGGCGAGATTCCGCAGGATAATTTAACGGTTTTTGCCAAGACAAACTTTCAGCATTTAACCAAAGAGTTTGGTATTAAACTGCCAGACCGGCGACTGCATATGTATTTGATTGGAAAAACCGGCACGGGTAAAACCAATATGTTACAGAATATGGCCTTGGATGATATCAATGAGGGGCGAGGTATTGCCGTGGTTGATCCGCATGGCGATTTTGTGGATTTTATTTTAGACCGAGTGCCTTCAAATAGAGTTAATGATGTGGTAGTTTTTGATCCGTCTGATTTTAAATATCCAATGGGCTTTAATCTTCTGGAAAATGTTGATAAAGATACGCGTAATATTGTCGCCTCTGGTCTGATTGGAATTTTTAAGAAAATTTGGGGCGATATTTCTTGGGGACCTCGCCTTGAATATATTTTGCGAAATACAATTTTATCTTTAATGGCATATCCGGATACCACCATGCTGGCAATTATGAAAATGCTGGTGAATAAAAATTTTCGAGAAAAAGTCCTAGCCAAAGTGGATGATCCGGTTTTACGCGATTTTTGGATTAGCGAATATGAACGTTATGATCCTAAATTTAGAACTGAGGCCGTGGCGCCAATTCAAAATAAAGTGGGGCAGTTTTTATCGTCATCAACTATTCGAAATATTGTCGGACAACCTAAATCGTCATTTAATGTCAAAGAAATTATGGATGAAGGGAAAATTCTCTTAGTTAGTTTACCAATCGGCAAGATAGGCGAGGATAATTCAGCATTACTTGGGGCAATGATGATTACCAAATTACAGATGACCGCGATGGAGCGGGCGATTGTTAAAGAAGAAGAACGAAAGGACTTTTATCTTTATGTTGATGAGTTTCAAAATTTTGCTACTGAAGCGTTTGCTACTATTTTATCCGAGGCCAGAAAATATCGCCTTAACTTAACTTTGGCCAATCAATACATTGCCCAGTTGCCAGAGCCAGTACGAGATGCGGTTTTTGGCAACATTGGTAGTGTTATTTCATTTCGAGTTGGTGCCCAAGATGCGCCAGTACTGGCAAAAGAATATTCACCCGTATTTGAGGAAAACGATTTAGTAAATTTGGATAAATATTATATCTATTTAAAAATGTCAATTGACGGAATTACTTGTCCGGCTTTTTCCGGTACTACTTTGCCGCCCAAGAAAGAAACATATGGGAATCGTGAAAAAATAATTGCTGTTTCGCGCGAACGGTATAGTAAGCCGCGCGATTTTGTGGAGCAAAAAATTACCGAATGGATGGGCGAGACCATTGAAAATTTAAAAGCTACTTTGCCGCGAGGCGGCAATGCTGCGAAGAATGAGAAAGAGTTTACAGATACAAGTGGCAGAAAGTGGCATGTAGCAGATAAGAGAATTGAGAAAGAGGCAGAGAAACCAAAAACTGGTCGCCTTGAAGAAGGAAAAGAAATAAATATCCAAAAGTGAGGTTATATGCCAGAAAAACAATCTACAAAACCTTTATCTAATGCGCTTGTTACCAAAGCGATTGAGGAAAACGGCTGTTTTTCCTTAATTTATCGGAGAGATCGGCATCTTGATCGTGGTTCAAGACGGATTTATTTTTATTTCCGGCCGCATTTAGCAATTACTGCTCGGGTGGACAAATTAGATTTTATTAAGGCAATCAGAGAAACATTAGGTTGTGGTAAAATAACCAAAACCGAGCGGCAGGCGCGATTAGATGTTTTTAGTCCGCGCGATTCAAAAAGTATTGTGAGAATTTTACACAAACATAATTTCCAAAATAGAAATAAAAAAAGCGACTTTATACTTTGGGAAGAGGCGATAGAGCTAATTTTGAAAAATCAAGAGCGCAAAATTAATGCGGAAAAAGGCAAACGCGGCTTTTTGTCAACCTGGGCCAAATTTGAACCGCGGGATATGAGACGCCTTTTCCGTATAAGAGAAGAAATGAAAACATTTAAGCGCTGGAAGAAGGCGGACTATAAGTGGACAAACTCTTTGATGGCAAGACCATTCTAGAATTAGATAATTGGATTATTGGGTAATCAGGTAAATAGAGGTTAGAGGATAGTACTACACTAAAAAGGGCAACAGCCCACCTTTTATTGTACGACATACTGCAATGAAATCGCGAAATTGGGTAGTTTGTTACCGCTCGATACCCGCTCATTGTAAAATAGGGGATAATTGTAGGGAAGTGGGAAATAGGGATAAAAGGGATTTTAGAGGCCTTGAGAAAGACCCGCAAAAACTTGACAGTTAAAACCCGCATCATTTATATTAAATATGAAGGACGTCAGACAATGTAACTTATCTGACGTTGTAAGACAGAAAATTTGGAGGGTTTATGAAGCTTCGTGAATTATCACTTGAGTTCTTAGAACATCTTGAGATTGAACGCAATGCTTCCCCGCAAACATTGCGAGCATATCGTCATTACTTAAATAGGTTTGAAAAATTTCTGCATGACCTCTCACCTACTCTATGTGATGATGTTACCCAAATTGACCTTGAGATAATCAGGAAGTACCGCTTATATCTCTCTCGTTTAACAGTCAAGCATGGTGAGCCGATTAAGAAAATAAGCCAAAACTACCATATTATTACCCTTAGATCTTTTTTTAAATATCTAATTAAAAAAGATATCAAAGTTTTGGCACCAGAAAAAATTGATTTAGCCAAAACCGAAAGCCGCTCTTTGAAATTTTTAAATCCGGAACAAATGGAAACTCTGCTTTTACAGCCGGATACCAGAAATAAAATGGGATTACGTGACCGAACAATTTTAGAAATGCTTTTTTCAACTGGTTTGCGTGTTTCGGAAATTGCGAAACTAAATAAAGAGCAAATTAATTTAAAAACTAAAGAATTTGGCATTATTGGCAAAGGCGGCCGGGCCCGGGTGGTGTTTTTGTCAGATTCGGCGATTTCTTGGATAGAAAAGTATCTTTTGGTCAGAAACGATGATTTTAGACCCCTTTTTGTGCGTTTTGTACATAAAATAGACGTTTCAAGCCATGGTGAACGCATGCGTCTCTCTACTCGCTCGATTGAACGAATTGTGGAAAAATATGTCAAAATGGCTGGTTTACCAGTTAAGGCAACCGTTCATACATTGCGTCATTCTTTTGCGACCGATTTGCTTCAATCCGGCGCTGACCTCCGCTCGGTCCAAGAACTTTTGGGCCACAAAAATATTGCCACCACACAAATTTATACTCACATTACCAATCCCCAGCTTCGGGCAATTCATCAAAAATTTCATCATAAAAGCGCTAAAAAAGAAGAAAAAAAGGACTGATTTTGTATTTTAGCCCTTAATGTCGTACAATGAACACGGATTGTGATTATTGATATTAGATTTTTATTCGCAAGTCCCCTCTTTGAAAGAAAAAACGCGGGGGAGGGCCTGTCCCGCGCGCTCTTAGTATTTGTGACAATACTCTACGATTTCACCTGCTCCAATTTCAATTGGCTTTTGATACGGAACGTAAGCCGTAATAAAATCTACATTTAATTGTTTAGGATTTTCTGGATCGAGCGATAATTCAACGCTATATTCCCACGTGGAATGAGAAAGGGTGGCTACAACCCCGCCAATTACGATTGAAAGGGAAAGTTCTGGAAATTTTTCCATATTTCTTAGCAACTCACCATTTGTATAAACCAGATACCACATCACCGGAAGTGGCAATACGTGCGTGGCAATGTGACGTAAATCAACGGCGTGAAGATAATCAGCCACTCTTTTAGGTTCGTTTTCCAGGTTTGTAACTAAAAGCAAAGATGGAACGAGCCGGTATACATATGCTGGTGTATCACCAAGGTGAAGACGCGGAATTGTTTTTGGTCTTAGGTCAGGACAAAATGCTTCTATTTCAGTGCCGGTTCGAAGACGCAAATTATCTTCCGTTAAGTGTCTGTTTTGATATACTGTACCGTCTGTTTTACGCCAATCTGCTGTAATTCGTTTTAGTAACCTGAAAAAAATCGTTAAAGGATCACCAAAGTCAGCGGAGAGAATATCACATTTGCCGTCCGGTTCATGATTAGCTTTAATTGCTTTTAGCGTATTTTCAAGTAAAGCAAGATTGGGTTTTGGCGGTTTTTTTGGCCAGCTTTTGCATATCCTTTCAAAACATGCAAGTTGTCCTTCTAAATCTATTTGAGGAAACAGCGTTGCTCGGTCAACCGTTACCATCCTTCCACCTCCCTGGTTTTGGTGTGCAAAATTATTAAAATCATAAAATAAAAAAGAAAGTTATGCAAACTGTGGATAACTTATCGTTCCTCGTTCTACTCGTCGCAAAGTTTAAAACTCAAATCTCAAATCTCAAAATAATAATAAATAATTTTTTATAATTTTATATTATAAATGTTATAAAGAAAAAAAACGGCGGGGAGATGACTCCCCGTCGTTGGGAACGGATGCTGATCAGGCGCGGCGGCGCCGAACTAGCCCGATGAGGCTAAGGAAACCGGTGTCAAGGACCAGAGCGCTGGCGGGTTCGGGAACGACGTCGCGTGACGCGGTGATGTGTAAGAACCAGCAGTTGTTCGAGTTCGCGACTGGCAACGTAGTGCTATCAGTCGAAAGATCCACCTGCTGGAAGTACGCGTCGTCGCGGGGCTTGACATATAGAGCCCAACGTATGTCGGGCCAGTTGTCGTAGATGCCCCACGAGAGCGCGATCGGCCAAGGATCCAGTGTCCCCGCGTAGATGCCCGAGAAGCACATCACTGCGCCTTCCCAGAATCTTTGTTGACCGGGTTCAGGCATCTGTAGCTCGATGAAGCTCTTGTAGGTGTGCTGGTTTGTCCAGTCTTCCAGCACGATCGTAGACTCCGTGTCGATCGTACGCGGGTTAGGGCCCAAGCGTGCGATCACGCCAGCGCCGGTGCCGTCGTAGAGACGGATTTCCGGCGAGGGTCCTCCGGCCCAGGCCGCGGCCACGGTGCAGAACAGAAAAAGGAAAAACAGCACAACTAACAAACTTCTACTTCTCAAAGGTACAACCTCCTGTCCCGCTAAGCGGGAGTATTCGCTCCCCCTATTTCGAGAGCTAAACTGGCGACAATTTATATTACCAATTTACCTCTCAAAATAATTTAAATATTATAACAAAAAATGACCAAAAAGTCAATGGTTTTACCAGCTACCAGACACCAGATACTAGATACCATACTACCAGCCGCCGCCTCCACCACCTCCACCTCCGCCGCCTGCAAATCCCCCGCCCCCTGCGCCAGAAGATGTTCCTGTTGAGCTCGATATTGAACTTGATAATGAGTTCATCGCTGAATTAAAATCGGAAGTTGAGAATGAAGATATACTGGTGCCATAAAACCAAACCGGATGATAATTGTTATAAAAATCTTGGCCATAAATTTTTTCCATTGCTTTAATCCAGAGTTCTACAATGCCAAAGACAATTGCATACGGTAAAAATTTTTCAAAAATATTTTCCTTCTCGTTAAATTTCTGACGATAGCGCTCGGCCGTTTCCATATACAATTTAAAGCCCTCAATTTTTAAAAGCAATTCGGCGCCTTTTTGTGTCCGGCTAGGCATTAAAATCCCAAAAATAAACAAAATAATGGCGGAAATTAAAAAGCTTATCCCGTTTATTGGGTAAATCAAGGCAAAAAATATGACCGAAAGTGGCAGTAAAATTCCCCCAAAGATAAATAAACCGATCTGCCAGGAAAGGCCGGATTTTTTATATAGCCCTTCTTTTGTCAAAAAATTTAGGGCGCTTTTTTTAATTTCCGGTACATCACGGTAAAAATCATCTTTTAAATCTGAGAGTTTGATTTCTTTTCCCTTGCCAAAAATTTTTTCTAAAATTAAGCTTTCGGTTTCATCTAAATTTTCCGCATCCGCAATTTTTGTTAGTTTATAGTCCCCAGAGCCCAAAAACCTCTTTTTTTCTAATTTTTCAATTTTCAATTTGCCATTTACGGCTAAATTTACAACTTCCGCGGTAATTAATTTATTGGAAAAATGTCCGTTTGCAAAAAGTAAGCCCAAATGAGCTGGGGATAACTTTTCTGGAACTTCAAATTCAGGCACGATAGTTTGGTGCAGTTTTGGGTCGCGACCTAATTTTTGCCAAAGCAGAAAGCCAAAAATAAAGATAAAAAGAGGAATTAAAAAAGAAAAATACTGGCCATACTTTTGCCAAAAACTTGTTTTATACGGTGTAAAGATATTTTTTGACAAGGTAACCGAGGCCGTAATGCCTTGTTTTGGAAGCAAAGTAGTTGTTGAGCTGACTGCCAAAGTGTTTTCATTTAACCAGGTGTAATCTGCCAAATTTTTACTTTTTGCTCCCAAAGTTCCAGTATATAGTTCCACTTGGCTGTCTGGTTTTTTTACCTCTTCTGGAAAAATAATTTGAGCGTTGAAATTATCCGTTTCAATATCCCAAAAATTGCCGTTTAAGTTCCAGTAGAATTCATCAAAATTTAGATTACTAAAACGGACAGCATTTTGGACTTTGTATTTGATTTTATAATAATTTTCTCCTAAAACAGTTTTATCCGGATCGCCAATTTTATAAGTAACAGTATGGTTTGTCCGCGAGGTAATCGTTTTGTATTCTAAAGGTTTGTCATTAAAATCCGAAATACTAATTAAGGTAATCGGAGTTTCTGCGGTCTCTTTATCAGTTTTATATCGTGTCGGTAAAATGCGAAAAATGCCGTGTTTGTTTGGCAAGTTTCCGCAATCGGCGATAATTTTTTCCGTAATTAGAAGCGAAGAATCTTTATTGACCATAATTTCTGATTGAAAATCTTTGATGTACCAATCAGTGATATTTTCGCGCGCCTGTACCTGAGATTGAAAAGATAAAAAAACCGCCAAACAAATCAAAATTTGGCTGATTTTGACAATTTTCTTCTTCATTAAGTCAATTATACTCTTTTTTTGTGGCGAAGATGACGAATTATCGGATATAGAATTCCGCTTCCGATAATTATCCCCAAAGTGATATCAGAATATGGAATCGGGCTGCCGGTAGCAGGAAGATTGGTAGTAACCACAGTTGTCGGCGCGGCAACATTTACAGCAATTCTAAAGGCAGATTTGTGGCCGACAGATGAAGCATAAGCCCTATCAATAAAAGGATTCCTAACCGGAGCTCTATCAGTAAAATCGGTGATTCCCGCCTCGCCTAAAATTATGGTTTCGCCAACCGGAAAAGTACTGGATAGAACCAGTGAAAAAGTCGCTGATTCACAGTTTGCCACAAGAGGAGAACAAGAAGAATAAGAACCCAAGGCATCCAGGGTTGATATAGTGGCGCCGCCGCCAAAAGTATTAACAATGCCAGAAATTGAGGTATGATTTCCATCCGCATCACTATTAATCCCTGATTCGGGCACCGTTAAATATGAAGAATTTGTTATTGTTCCTGAAATGGTGATATTTGCTGCCATCATAGCGTCTCCATCCCAGGCGGTGAATTTGATTAAAACAGTGTCGCCAGGGTTGGCGGAAACCGTCTCGCCTCCGGAATAATTAGTGCCAGAATAGTTGTGCCAAGTGGCACCGTTATCTTTACTGGCTTCCAATCTGATATCAATATTTTCATTATTACCATCTGCTTTTGCATTTTTTGGCTGAGGATAAATTGAAATCAAAGATAAAATTAAAAAAAATAAAAACCCTGTTAGTAATCTTTTAAATTTTCGCCCGCCTACGCCTTTGGCTACGGTGGACTTCATTTCATTTCGCATTTTAGCCCCTGATAATTTTATTTTAATTTATTATAGTATAGTATAATTTGACAAATTATTTTTTTTATTTCATTATTAAATTACAGCTGGATGCTTGCTGGCATACAGGTAGTATCTAGCAACTTCTTTTTCTCCTTTCACCTCTTAGTTATCCAGTTTGGATAACGCCTCTTGGCGGCAAGGATGCCGAGGGGTTTTTTTCTTGACCCTACTTCGCTCGTCGCTTCGTTAGGGGTCGGCGCCCCGCCAGCGGCTGGGCTTGACAAAAATTCTTTTCTTTGGTATATAAAAAGTGCCGGATGCATTTAGTTCTCTGCATCTGGTCGATCAATAATGCTAGTACGTTTTTGACTGCTTATGCAGTCGCCTCTCGGGAATACCGGCTGACACTAGGATGGTGTCGATGGATCGAGAGGTTCCTTTTTTTTATTACTCCTCAGTTAATCTAAATCGGCTAATGGCTAAAATTAACATAATAATAATCCAGCCAAAAACAATATATAAATTAATAGGGTTATCCCAGATTGGTTTGGCTTCAAGGGCCACGCCGCGAAGAATGCGAAGGAGCGGAGCCAGCGGCAGATATTGGACAAATGAATAAAGCCATTTGGGAAGCGCGTCTATAGGGAAAAAGACGCCAGCTAAAAACATCATCGGAATGGTAATTGCCGTTGCCATTCCTTCAGCCGCATCCGCAGTTTTTGAAAACGAAGCCACAACAAAGCCAATAAGCTGAAACAAGACCCCGCCAAGAAGCGCCATCAAAAGTAAAATAAATAAATTGCCATAAATGTGAGCATTAAAGCCAAAAACGCCGACAGTTAAAATAATTGAAACTTGTACTAAATTAATTGTCAGCCGAGACAAAACTTCTGCTAAGACAAACTTCCACGTTTTTACCGGCGTGGTCATAATTCGTTTTAAGATTTTATCTTCGCGATATTTACTCATTGAAACACTGATGCCGATAATGGAAGAGTTCATTAGCGCGAGTCCTAAAACGCCAGCTAAAACAAAATCAAAATAAGAAAGCGTTTTGGTATTTGTTTTTTCCTCAGCATAACCAAAATTTGGTTTTACGTTTTGAATTTGATAATTTAGCGCGGTAAAGAATTTTTCCGAAAATCCGGTTACAAGGGCGGTTACTTGGGTACTGGCAACATCCTCGTATATTTTGATTTGAGTAGGCGCGTTTGGTTTTTTCTCACCAAATCCTTCCGGAATTTCAATGACGGCCCCAATTTGATTTTTACCAAGATTTTTTTTGGCGATATTTACATCATCATAATTTTTAATTTCCAAAATTTTTGCCTCAGTCAGAGCTTTTTGATAGTTTTGCGCGACTTCGGAATTTGATTTATTGATAAGCCCGATGGAGCCGCCAATATTATTGCTTCGGCCAAAAAAGAGGCCGAAAATTGCCGTAAACATTAACGGGAACATCAAACTCCAAAAAAGCGATTGGCGGTTTCTGGCCAGCATTTTTAAATCAGCGAAAAATAATTTAAGCATTATTTTCCTCTTCTTCAATATTTTTTCCCGTCAATTCAATAAAAACATCTTCTAGGGTAGCGCGGCCAACATCCAGGCATTCTGGTTTTATTTTAAAGAGTGACTCCAATGCCCCGTTTACTTCTTTCTGTGTTTGAAGATTGATCTCGTAAGCATTCGTTTTACCTGATTCTTTTTTTACATCTCCCAATTTTCGCAAATCAGTTAATATTTTCTCATTTACCCTTTCTGCTTTAAAAGAAATGGTGTAAGGTTTTTTCAAATGTTCGATTAATGAATGGGTTTCGCCCATGGTTAAAATTTTACCTTTATCCATAATGGCAACGCGATCGCAAAGTACTTCCGCCTCTTCCATATAATGCGTGGTCAAAACAATTGTTTTGCCTTGCGATTTAACCTTATTGATGATTTCCCAAAGATGACGGCGAGCCAGCGGATCAAGGCCGGTGGTCGGCTCGTCCAAAAAGACAATGTCGGGATCATTAATTAAGGAAGCAATAATAGAAAATCGCTGTTTTTGGCCACCAGAGATATTGCCGACGTAAGATTTTGCCTTATCTTCCAAGTCAACCATTTTAAGGAGGGAAGTGGGGTCTAAAGATTTGTGATAGAAACTGCCAAACAGAGAGAGAATTTCTTTTAAATTCAAAAAACTAAATTCAAAAAACGATAGTATGCTGAAGATTG
>CAZFRP010000005.1:0-1789 GCA_964521415.1 uncultured Candidatus Saccharibacteria bacterium
CTCAGAGGCGTCATTTGATTTTTTATATTAATATATATTATTATAAAGATGTCATAATTTTAAAAGGAGGGTTTTATGAACAGACGATCTAAAATTTTATTGGCAGTACTAGTCTTGATTGTGGTCGTGGGGGGCTTGGCGGTGCTGGCCTATCAAAAGAACTATCTGCCAGTCGTCAATCTATCAAATAAAAGTTGGCTCGAGGGCAAAGAGAAGAATCTCGAAAAAAAAGATGAGATTACTCAAGATTTGCCAACCAATGCTTCAACGGTGCGTCTGAATTTACCGACTTCTATTTCCAGCTTAATGATCGGCAAAAAAACCGGTTTGGGCGGTTTGGGCGTGGAAACCGACGATCCGGCGGTCTATAACTATGTCTGGATGGATATTACAGCCGACACCGAAATTAATTCTCTTGCCTCGGGCACGGTGACGAAAATCGAGCGGCTCAGTTTATCGGAATTTAATATCACCGTTAATTATTCTTATGGTTTATATGCCCAGTATCTGGCCATTGCCAAGCCCTTAGTCAAAGAGGGTGAGAATGTCCGAGAAGGTCAACCGATCGGCATCGGTTTAATCGGCAGTCAACCGGACAGCAACCTTTTAGCTTTTTCCCTTGCCGACGAGAATATTAAAGAAGGCACTCAGAGTTCATTTTCGCCCGGGATGATCGTCAAACCCTTAAATTATCTTAAACCGGATGTCAAAGCCATTATTTTGCAGAAATACAAATAAGCTTATCATTAAAAATTTATTGAGCTATTTTTCTCATATCAATTATCTTAAGCTGCAATTTTCTCTCTGCCATAAAATCGTCCGCATCAATCTGAAAAACGATATCTACAGCATCACCTTCGCGAATATTTTTGCCGTATTCTCCACCACTAAAAAAGATACTATCAAAACCGGCTAACTTCATTTTCAGATGATTCGCCTGTTTTCCCACTAATCTGATATTATCTACAAGAACATTTTCTGCTAAAAATACCGGGCGAGGATTGCCAAAACCGGTTGGTTCAAATTTTTCTAAATCTTCAAAAAGTCGCCAGGAAATATCTTTAATATCTATTTTGGCATCAATACCTATTTTGGCGCGCAAGTCATCTTTGGTTAATTTTCTTTCAGCAATATCAATAATTTTTTCTTTCAGGGTGGCAATATTTTCATTTATTAAGGAAAATCCGGCTGCTCTTTTGTGTCCACCGTATTGGATTAAGCAATCACTGCATAAAGAAAGCATTTCTGTGATATGAAAATTATCAATGCTACGCGCGGAACCCTTTGCTTGTTTATCGCCGATTGCCAATGCCAAGACAGGACGACCATATTCATCTTTTAGTTTACCAGCAACCAGTCCAATAATGCCGCTGGGCCAATCTTTGCCGCCTACCATAATCAAATTGTTTTTATGCAAATTATGCTTTTTAATATCATTTTTAGCTTGTTCTAAAATCTTTTTTAAGAGCCGTTGCCGCTCTTGGTTATTCTCTTCCAATTTTTGTGCTAACCTTTCGGCTTGCTCCTCTCTTTTTTCGCTTAAAAGATAATAAGAAACATTAGCATGATCCATTCTGCCCGGAGCATTAAGGCGTGGTCCTATCATAAACGAAACCGCATAAGGATCTATTTTGCCTTGCACGATTTTGGCTTTTTGATAAAGCTTCAAAAGTCCAACTCGTCTGGTTTTATTCAAAACAATTAAACCAAATTTAGCAAAAAGCCGATTTTCCGATGTTAAAGGCACTACGTCACAGATCGTACCTAATCCCACTAAATCAACCAGCCA
>CAZFRP010000005.1:1889-18259 GCA_964521415.1 uncultured Candidatus Saccharibacteria bacterium
ATGTTAAAGGCACTACGTCACAGATCGTACCTAATCCCACTAAATCAACCAGCCATTTTATATTTTTTTCTTTTAGATTAAGGGTTTTATCAAAAGAGAGCGCTTGAATCAGTTTAAAGGCCACGCCAACGCCGGCCAAATCTTTGTATGGAAATTTACACTCTTTTTGCTTGGGATTAATAATACTGTATGCTTTGGGTAATTTTTTGGGAATTTCATGATGGTCAGTAATAATAACGTCCATTCCCTTGCTTTTGGCTATCTCTACTTCTTTTTGCGCGGAAATGCCGCAATCGCCAGTTACAAGCAATTTAACATTTTCTTTGGCAAATTCATTAATCCCTTCCTCGGTAATGCCGTAACCCTCTTCTCTGTCTGGAATGTATGAAGTAGTTTTTAAACCGATTTTCTGCAGAGCAATGGTAAATAAAACCGTTGATGTTATCCCGTCAACATCAAAATGACCGAACAAGCCCACCCTTTCTTTCTTTTTTAAAGCAATTTTAATTCTTTTGACACTCTCTTTCATCCCCTTCATCAAGAAAGGATCAAAAAGATCGCGTTCCCAATCAGGGTTTAAAAACTGTTCAATATCCCGCTCTTTTCTTATCCCTCTCTGATAAAGCAGTTGTAAAACAATCGGACTAAATTCCGGAAAGTCATCAATAAATTCTCTCGGCGCGGGTTTAGTAATCTTCCAGATTTTATTCATATTCTCCCTTACTTCGTCGCATCAAACGCATTGTTGCTTGGAAATCCAAATAATGTCTTGGACGAATTAAAAACTGAAAATGAAAAAGTAAAAATCACAATCTAAAATTAAAAATTTTTCCGACCTTTAAGTGTTAATAAGCTGCTACCGAAAATATTGGCAATTTCAATAAGTTCTTTCAAGAGTTTTTCCGTTTCTTCCTGTGTTGCTCGTTTACTATCCTTTAATATACATAGCCAGAATTTACTTTCGTTGGCCGATTTTAATGAATGATGCAAAAAATTAGCAAAATCCTTTCTACTTGATGCGGCTTGAGCTTCGATGTAGTTTGCTCCGATACTGGTTCCACTTCGTAGTAATTGTTTTGCAATAATTTGGGTGCTACCATCTTTTGGCAGGCGGTCAATAAACGCTATCAGTTTCAACACCCAATAATAAATCCTCTTTTTTAGCTCGGTTTTAAATTTTTCCTTGTCGTTTTTCATTTTTATATTTTACTTTTTAATTTATTTATAATAAACTCTTCCTTCAATTCTTAAATCCATATATTCTTTAATTTCATCTTTTTTCATCTGGTAAACCTTAACCATATTGGAGAGTTGCTGGTCCACGTTGCCCTGGGTGTCAAAAATTACCTTAAAACCCTCTGTTTGGACAATTAATTCAAAAGTTGTCTCTGTCGGTATTTGCATCTCTTTTAAGGGCAGACCGCTTATTGAATTGAATTTTATATTAACGTTTTTGACGAAACTAACAAAGTTTGGCGAAAGAATTTGTTTGCCGATTTCAGCGGGGGCATTTTTTAAATCCGAAACCACCGGCAAAGAAGTTTCGGTTACTTCTCTAATTACGTTGCCGTTATTGTCAAGGAGATACATTTTGTCTTGCGTCCGTATCACGATTCCTTCGCTTTTTTGAATAATTTTGATTATCAAAGTGGCCATCGGACGTTTTGAAATAGATACTTCGCTCATCTCAGCTGATTTTAATATTTCTTCTTTAAGTTGTTTTTTGTGATAAAGCCAAAGATTTTGATTTTTCGCCTTATTGGCTAAATTTATAATCCGGTCAGATTGACTCCCCTCTAATCTCACATTCTTTATTAAAAAAAATGGCGAGTAAAATATTAAATATAAAATAGAAAGTAAAATAATGATTAAGAAAAATATCTTAAATCCGCGCCAAGGAAATTTTTTCTCCTTTTTGGGCTTTGGCGTGGCGATATAGATATTAGGAATTTTCCCGTAGTAGAAACTACGTTTTTTCCGAAACATTTTGCCCCTCTTGTGCAAGTTCAACCAACTTTTCGACCAAATGTTCAAAACTGATACCAGCAGCGCGCGCTGCTTTCGGGATCAAGCTTTCCTTTGTAAATCCGGGAATAGTATTTATCTCTAATACGTATATTTTCGGATTTCGGATTTCGGATTTCGGATTTTTTATAATTATGTCTGTCCTTGTCACGCCTTTGCATCCCAAAACTCTATGAATTAAAACGACGTATTCTTTTATTTTTTTCTCTAAGGTTTTTGGGATGCGTGCTGGCACAATCTCCCTACTTGAACCATCGTACTTGCACTTAAAATCAAAAAAGGTGTTAGATGGCACAATTTCAACAATCGGTAGCGCTCTTGCCTTAATGCCGTTTCCCAATACGCCGCAAGTAATCTCTGTTCCATCAATATACTCTTCCAGCAAAACCTGATCATCATATAAAAAGGCCTTTTTAATAAATTTCTCGGTTTGATGAAAATTTTTCGCAATATAAACTCCATATGAGGAACCATTCTGATTTGGCTTGATCACGACTTTTTTAAAGAAACTTTTGGGGATTTTTTTAAGTTGTTCATGGTATCTGTCTTTATCTAAAAGAAAATATTTCGGCGTCGCTATGCCGATTTTTTCGTAAATTATTTTTTGAATATATTTGTTCATTCCGACAGCTGAAGCAAAGACGCCTGAAAAAGTATAAGGAATTTTTGCACTTTCCAAAAAACCCTGGATTGCTCCATCCTCTCCTTGCGGACCATGCAATATTGGAATTGCCACATCAATTTTATTTTTGTTTTTTAGCAATTTTAAAAGATCTGACTTTGGATCATAAATACTGATTTGATATTTCTTTTCTTTTGACAATGCCCTAATGATTTCTTTTCCTGAAAGCAGAGAAATATTACGCTCTGTGGAAGTACCGCCCATAAGTACAGCGACTTGAATTTTTTTCATTTCCAATTCCCCTTATACTCAATCTCTTCCTCAAGACGGATGCCAAATTTTTCATTAACTTTGGCCTTGAGTAAATCAGCCAATTCTTTTATTTGTTTTGATTTCGCCCTACCTTTATAGTTTATAATAAAATTAGCGTGCTTTTTTGAAACGCGAGCCGCATGAACTTTCGTTCTTTTGGCTTCGGCTTGTTCTAAAAGCCAACCGGCTGGAATATGACCGGTTTTTTCCACAGCATCATTTAGAGTCAGATCTTTTTCTCCTGCCATGTTTAAATATTTTCTCGCCCAATTTTTATCTACTTTAGGGTTTTTAAAATAACTCCCGGCTGATTTTTCAGATGGCTGTTTCATTTCTCGGATTTTTTGATAATGCTGGATTTTTCGCATGATTTCTTCTTTTCTATTTCTGGCAAGTTGAAATTTCGCCGAAAGAATAATTGGTTTTGGAGAAAGATGACGCAGTTTTGAGTCACGATAGGAAAAAAACATCCATTTTTTGGTTACCCTTTTGACACCACCATTTGGAAAGAGCAAAGTAATGGAAATAATAAAATCGCCAATTGCTCCGCCATATGTACCAGCATTTGAATAAAGCGCTCCTCCTATTGTTCCAGGAATTCCGTATAAAAACTCCAGGCCGCCAAGATCATAGGAAGCAGATTCAAGAATAAATCGTGATAATAAAACCCCAGAATCGGCAAATACCTGTGATTTATCTTTAATAAAAGAGAGATTTCTCGCATCATTTTTGATTACGCAACCAGAAAATTCTTCATCGCTAAATACAGTATTGCTGCCGCTGCCAAGTACTATGTAAGGAATATTCAATTTCTGGCAGGAAGTAATCGCCAAAATCAGATTGGAAATATTTTTTGCTCGATAAAAATATCGCGCTGTTCCACCGCAACCAAGGGTTAAATGTGAAGCCAAACTTTCATTTTCCGTCAGATCGTCTTTCAAAATGTCTTTCAGTTTTTGCATAAAAAGCGTTCTCCTATCTTATATATTTTCGTCGCGCCTAAAGTAATAATCAAATCCCCGTTTTTCGCTTCTTTTTTTAAATATTTGATAATTTTATCATATGTAGGCAGATAAATGACATTTTTTTGGCTTGATTTTTTAATCGCCTCTGCTAAATCTTTCGTTTTTATTTTGGGTGTCTCTGGATCTCGTCCCTCCACTTTGAAAATTTCCGCCAGGATTAGTATATCGCAATCTGAAAAAGCAGAGGCAAAATCGCCAAAAAGAGCTTCGGTGCGCAAATATTGGTGCGGCTGAAAAACACAAATAATGCGTTTTTTAGGAAAAAATTCGCGCGCAGCAGAAAGTGTGGCCTTAATTTCTGTCGGATGGTGAGCATAATCATCTACAACAATAACACCATCTTTTTTTCCTTTTATCTCAAATCTTCTTGATACTCCTTCAAAATTATTTAGTACTCTTTTAATGATTTGGTGAGAAATGCCAATCTCATGACAAACCCTTGCTGCCGCAGTGGCATTTAGAAGATTATGCTTGCCGGGAATTTTAAGGGATAAACCAGGCCAAAAATGTGATGCTGAAAATGTTTTGACCTTGCATTTCGCCACTTTTTTTAAATAATTAAAAGCAGGATCGTCTTCATTTAGAACGAGGATTCCGTTTTTCGGCAGGAGTTTAATGAATTTTTTAAAAGCTTTCTTAATTTCAGTAAGGCCACCTGGATAAGTATCAAGGTGCTCTTTATCAATATTGGTAATAACGGCGATCTTAGGGCGAAAATCCAAAAACTGACGATCATATTCACAAGCTTCAGCAACTAAGTACTCCCCTTTTCCCAAACCGGCATTGCTCAGTTTTTTAATTTCCCCTCCAATGAAATATGTCGGATCAAGGCCCGCTTCTTTCAAAATTAAAGTAATCATTGCCGATGTGGTTGTCTTGCCATGACTTCCCGAAACGGCAATTCCAATTTTCCGAGCAACGCGAGGAAAACAAGGTTCCCGAGCGAAGCGAGGGGTTCTTATCTTATCCTGCATTAATTTTCCAATTAGTTTTGAGCGGGTAATAACCGGGATTCCCATTTTTTGGGCTTTTTCTACTTCAGGCCAGGCCTTAGAATCGGACGTTATCGCCGCGGATATAATAACACCATCTAAATTTTTACTAATATGCTTTTCGCTGTGACCACCTTTTTGCAATAAATCGCATCCTGAAACAGAATGGCCTTGTTCTTTCATTACCCGATAAAGACCTGACATTGAACTGCCGCAAATACCAATAAAATGATAATTCATATTATTCTCTTTGTTTAATTACTTCTTCGGCAATCAGGGAAGCAGCATCCTTTTTCGCCAGTGCAAAGGAATTCTCCGACATTTTTTTTAATTTTTCTTTATCATCTATTAATTTCAAAATTGTATCCTGTAAATTCTCTACATTTAAATTATCTTCCAAAATTATTACGGCTGCATTATTTTGGGCGAAAATCTGAGCATTTTTTGTTTGATGATCAGAAGCCGCATTTTTTAAAGGAATTAAAATTGATGGTTTGCCACAAACACTAATTTCCGCTAAGGTATTTGCCCCGGCCCGAGACAATATCAAGTCAGATTGCATCATAATTTTCGCCAAATCATTATCAATAAATTCGAATATTTCGTAATTTTTTTGATCTTCTTTCGGCAATTTTCTTCTTAAAAGGAATGCCGCTTCTGCTTTGGATTTACCGGTAATATGAACAATATTAATATTTTTAATAATTTTTGGAATCATTTTTAATATTATCTTATTAATAATTTCTGCCCCTTGTGAACCGCCCATCACTAAAACCATCGGTTTATTTTTTTTGGAAAGACGACTTCGTGTGAAAAATTCTTTACGCACTGGATTGCCCGTATATACTAATTTGTCTTTAGGCAAATTCGGATAATAACGAATGGGAAAAGAAACGCAAATTTTTTCTGACATTTTGGCGGAGATTTTATTTGACACACCCATGACAATATCGGACTCGTGGGAAATTATCGGTATACCGCAAATTTTCGCCGCAAAAACCACGGGAACGGTTACATATCCTCCCTTAGCAAGCAAAATATCTGGATGAAATTTTGCCATAATAAAAAATGCCTGGAAAAAACCCGCTATAATTAAAAATAAATCTTTAATATTAAACAGTAACGCCGGTAACCATTTAAACCAATATCTACGCCACTTGCCGGAAAAAATAAAAAATGATGGTATATTCTCTTTTTTAAGGATTTCTTCTTCTATCCCACCCTTTGACCCAATATAGAGAATTTCCATTCTTTCATCGCATAACTTTTTTTTAACTTCATCTAAAACAGCCAAAAGCGGATATATATGGCCGGCAGTCCCTCCGCCTGATATTAATAATCTCATAATACCTCTATTTACTACTGTATTTACTGATATTTAATAATATACCAACTGCGGCTAAAGATACAACCAGTGATGTACCGCCATATGAAATGAAA
This sequence comes from uncultured Candidatus Saccharibacteria bacterium, assembly GCA_964521415.1. Lineage (GTDB taxonomy): Bacteria > Patescibacteriota > UBA1384 > JAPLVJ01 > JAPLVJ01 > CAZFRP01. The sequence goes on from CAZFRP010000005.1 coordinate 8,306, forward strand.
GGAATTGGCACGCCTGTAAATGGCAAAAGTCCGGTAATTCCAGCGATATTGATAAATGTCTGGAAAATAAACCATGCGGTAATACCAGAAGCAACCAGGCGACCGAATGTATCAGGAGCGTATTTAGCAATTCTATATCCTCTATAAGCTAAATAGACAAAGGCGGCGATTAAAAATAATACTCGAATAAATCCCAATTCTTCGCAAATTATGGCGAAAATTGAATCAGTGTGTGCTTCTGGTAAAAACAAATGTTTTTGGCGCGATTGACCAAAACCTAAACCAAAAAGTCCCCCTGAACCAATCGCGATGATGGCATTTCTGACATGGTAGGCAATTCCTAAAGTATCGTTCTCTGGGTTTAAAAAGGCCGTAATTCTCGCCATTCTATAGGGAGCGATTTTAATTAAAAATGCCAGAATGGCAAAAAGTGAAATACCACCAAATACTAAATAAATTGTGGCGGCGCCAGCTAAAAAATAAATAATCGCGGAAACGCCAATTAAAACCGTTAATGTCCCAAGATCGGGCTGTTTAATTAAGAGAATACTTAAAACTAACATTAATAAAGAAAAAGGCAAAAAACTTTTAAAAAAACTTTTTATATCTTTGCCAATCCTTTCAAACCAAGCCGCCAAATATAATATTAGGGTCAACTTAGCCAGTTCAGAAGGTTGAAAAGCAAAATTACCGATATTAATCCAGCGGTATACCCCCCTACCTTCATGATTAATCTGTGGAATAAAAACCAGAATCAGTAACAAAAAAGTAAATAGCAAAAGCCAACCAGCAATTTTACGAAATACATGATAATCAATGCTTTGAAAAAACACCCAAGCAACAAAACCGATTGCTAAAGAAATCAACTGTTTTATTAAATAAGCATCATTTTTACCAAATTTTTCATAAGAAATAATTGATGAGGCAGAAAAAATCATTACCAGGCCAAAAATTACCAGAGCAAAAACAATAATCGCTAAATTGTAATCCGGCCTTTTGATTTTAAAATATTTCATCGCTTTTTGACCACTTGCTTAAATTGATTGCCGCGTTCAGTCGCCCGCCTTAGCTTCCCACTCGCCTTTTCAGTATTATTCATACACGACTCGTGGGGCGCTTTTCGGCGGACTTCGCTCTGTTTATCCATATTTATATTAATCCTACTTTTTGCTTAATACTTTTACTATTTCTTTAAACTGCCTGCCTCTATCGCTCGCATTTTTAAACATATCAAATGAAGCACAGCCAGGAGAAAACAAAACAACATCGCCCGGCTCGGATTCTTTTTGCGCAGTTTTTACTATTTCTGTCATTTTTGCAAATCCTAAGTTTTTTACTTTGAATTTTGGAAATTTGGATTTGTTTCGGATTTCGAATTTCGGATTTCGAATTTTTCTTTCGATTTTCTGTGCCATCTCTCCGATTAAAATCACGCTTTTTATTGAACTTTTTAGAATGACATCTGCTAATTTAGTATAATCTCCCCCTTTACTTTTTCCACCGCAAATCAGAATGATCTTATTTGCTTTTTTAATATCTATACCTAATGCCTTTATTGCCGCGATGGTTGTTTCCGGAGTGGTTGAATAAGAATCATTGATATATGTAATATTATTTTTCCTCGCGACTATCTCTAATCTATGTTCCAATCCTTTAAACCTCTTTATAATTTTTCTAATATTTTTAATATTGGCTCCAGCAAGATATGAAGCGATAACGGCAGCACAAACATTTTCCAAATTATGGGCCCCCAAAAGCTTAATATCATTTTGGTGACAAATTAAATAATCTTTATTCTCTATTCTTAAAATGATTTCTTCATTACGATTAATAAAACAACCGTGATCAATGGATTTTTTCGTTGAAAACCAAAAAACCTTTCCTTGGGTTTGGGCGGCAAATTTATAAGATGTCAAATAGTCCATATTGATAACGGCAAAATCGCTCTTTTTTTGATAAAAAACGATGTTTTCTTTTGCTTTTATATAACCTGACTTTGATTTATGGTAATCAAGATGATCGGACGTAACATTTAAAACTACGGCAATATGGGGACTTTTTTCTAAATCCTCAAGCTGAAATGAGGAAAGCTCCAAGACAACCAAATCTTGTGGTTTGATTTTTTCCAAAAACGAAAATGCGGGAGTTCCAATGTTTCCTCCTAAAAATATTTTTGACTTTTGACTTTTAATTAACATCTCTTTGATAAGCGATGCGCATGTCCCCTTCCCTTTTGTTCCGGTGACGCCAAGAATTTTCGCGGGGCATAAATCAAAAAATAATTTTGTCGCCGAAGAAATAATTACCCCCTTTTTTTTTGCTTTAACAATTTCTGGTGTTGACAATGGCAAGCCCGGTGTCCGAAAAACAATATCAAAGTCAGTTAAATTTTTAAGGTAGCAGGAGCCAGGTCGCCAGTTTTTTATTCCTCTTGTTTTTTTTAGCTTTTTATTTATATCGCATACTGTGACAATTGCACCGCTTTTAATCAAAAAATGGGTTAAGCTTTGATTTTCAACACCTAAACCCAAAACGGCAACTTTTTTATCACGTAATTCCATAACTTTATAATAGCAAATCTATCCTTTTCCTAAAAGGCCAATAATAAGTCCGATTACGGCAAAAGCCGCTCCCAAAATCCAAAGCCGCATTACCACTTTTGGTTCTGGCCAATTCTTTGCCTGAAGGTGATGGTGAAATGGAGAACTCAAAAAAATTTTTTTTCTTAAGATTTTTTTAGAGAAAAATTGTAATATCACCGAGAGTGTTTCCGCCACAAAAATAAAACCAATTACTGGCAAAACCATAACCGAATTTGTTAGCATCGCAATCACTCCTAAAGTAGCACCGAGTGCCATACTGCCCGTATCTCCCATCATAAATCGAGCTGGATAAATATTAAACCATAAAAATGCCAACAAGGCGCCAGTTATTGTCCCGCAAAAACCGGCAATTCCGTACTGACCATTTGATAATGCGATAATACCAAAAGCTAAGAAAGCAAGAGAAAGCAATCCTCCGGCCAAACCATCAAGACCGTCGGTGATATTAACTGCATTCATGGTAGAAACGATTACAAAGATAAATAATGGAATGTACCATATCCCAATCGCATAATCCCCAATCCCTGGAATATGGATGCCTTTTGATCCCCAATCAAGTTTAGAATAAAACCAAAAGGCGCCTATTGCCGCGATCAAGATTTGCCAAAACAATTTGTGCCTTGCGCGCATACCCTCTTTCCCAAAAACATTAGTTAAATCATCAAAAAGCCCCAAGAGTCCAGTAACAATCAAAGTAAAAAGCGGCAAATATGTCGCCTCACGTGATAAATTAAAAAGCAAGGTAATTACCGCGGTAGTTACCCAAACCAATAAGCCGCCCATGGAAGGAGTATTTTCTTTTTCTTTATGCAGGGCATTAAAAATGGGTGCGCTCTCTTTATGAATTTTTTTACCCAGTTTATATTTATAAAGTAAATTTGTAAGTAGTGGTGTCCAGAGCATTGCCAAAATAAAAGAGATAAACGTAAGCAGTGATACTTTAATTAGTGACGCGACCGAAAAAGAAAATGTTTCCATTATTTTTTATCCTCTTCTAATTCTAAGGCCCTAGCGATTTCTTCAAATTTCATTTTTCTTGATGCCTTTATTAGAATTATATCATTTTTATTGATCTTATTAATTAAAAAATCAATTAACTCTTTTTTTGTTTCAAAAAAATGTCCTCCACCCTCCCGTGCAATAATTTTTCCATAATCTCCAACGCAAAGCAAAAGATCAGCTTCTTTTTTGGCAACTTTAGCTACTTCTTTATGGCCGATCTTGGCATATTTTCCCAATTCTAACATATCACCCAGTATAGCGATTTTTCTTTTTTTATTGTTGCGCGAAGCCAAATCAGATAATCGGTGCAAGGCAAAGCTCATTGACACCGGGTTTGCATTATAAGCATCAAATAAAATTAAACTGCCATTTTTCCCGGCCGCTAAGTTCATTCTCCCAATTAAAGGAGTAACCTTTTTAAGACCCCTTCTAATTTGCTGATCAGAAAGTTGATAAATTTCTCCTATCATCTTGGCTGCTTCGGAAGCAATATCGTTATTTTTTGGGATAAAAAACTTTATTTTTGCTCGTGTTTTTAAAGACATTTTTTTTACTAAACCGTCATTTTGATTTAAAACAGCATAACCATCTTTAGGTAAAACTTCAACTAATTTTGTCTTCTCTTTCGCGACATTAAAAATACTCTTGAAAGTATGAAGATGAGCCGGACCAATGGCGGTAATCACGGCCACTTTTGGTTTCACATAAGAAATCAAATATTCTATATCATCTGGTTTGTCAGCCGCCATCTCTAAAACTAAAATTTTGGGATATTTAACAAAGAGAATAATAAAAATCGCTTTAAAAAAAGCCCAAATTAAAACCATCAGCAAAAAATATGGTGGAATTGCTTTTTTAAATCTTAAGATGGTAAGCGGAACGCCGATTTCGGTATTTAAATTTCCCTCTGATTTTCCTACCGCGTGACCAAATTTTTCGTAAAGCAATGAAAAAATTGCCTCTTTTGTTGAGGATTTGGCAATAGATCCTGTTATGGCAATAATTTCTGGTCTTTTTACATAAAGTACTATGGAAGCATAAAATTTAAGCACCGAGACCGCTACCATAAATAAGAATTTCTTCATAATGGAATTATATTACTTATTGGGCGCAATTTGGAAGTAATTTAAAATAAAAGAAGACAATTCCCCAAAAACAGGCGCCGCACTTGATTCAGCCCATTCAACTGTCTGCGGTTCATCAAGTTTCACCAGCATCACAAAACGAGGATTTTCTGCTGGGGCAAAACCAACAAATGAACCAATCGTTTTCCCCTCTTCGTAGCCTGCGCCGCTTTGTTTTGGCACCTGCGCTGTTCCTGTTTTACCAGCAACTTTATAACCATCCACTCTTGCTTTTTTACCGTGACCATTTTCAGTCACAGAAATCATCATATCAGTCACTATTTGTGCCGTGGTTGGAGAGATCACCTGCCTAATTTCTTTTTTCTGCATAATCTCTTTTCTACCATCTTCCGCGATCATTTCACTGACAATGTGTGGCCAAACCAATTTTCCTCCATTGGCAATTGCTGAAACGGCGGTAACCAGCTGAATTGGAGTGACGGCGATTCCTTGCCCAAAACCCATGGTTGCAAGTTCCACATCTTTCCAGGATTTCGCTTCTTTTAATTCTTTAGTAATTTCTTTATCTAAATCTATGCCCAAAATGCTGCCAAATCCAAAGCTATTTAAATATTTATAAAAGGTATCTTTGCCCATTTTTTGCGCAACGTAAACCATGCCAATGTTATCTGATGTTTCAAGTATCTGCGTCATATTTTCCTTACCGTGGGCTTTTTTATCCCAGTTCCAAATTTCTTCAGCACCTATTTTGATTGAGGCCCCAAAATATTCCGTTGTATCTTTAGTGACAACACCAGAATCAATTCCTGCTGCCATCGCAATTACTTTAAACACTGACCCCGGTTCCCATGTTTTAGCGATGGCTGGATTTAAAAATACATTATAATCTTTTACTTCATTATATTTGTTTGAATCAAAGGATGGATAATCGGCCATCGCGATTATTCCGCCGCTATTCGGATCCATCACTAAAATAAGTCCTGACTTTGCCTTGAATTTATCCACTGCCTCTTTAATTTTTTTATATGCTTCAACTTGGATTGTTCTATCAATAGTAAGCACTAAATTAGCGCCGTTATTGACGTTTTTTTCATTAAGATAATTAATTATTCTTCCTTTGGTATCTTTCTCCCCAATAAGTGTCCCTTTTTCACCTTTAAGTTCGACATTATAAAAACCTTCAAGTCCATATTTCCCTTCTTTTTCGGCATCAACGAATCCTAAAATATGAGCGAAAGCTTCACCTTCAGGATAGCACCTTATATCTTCTTCCTGTAAATATACCCCTGAAAGATTTAATTCTTTTATTTTATCGGCCTGATTTTCTTCAAGTTTATGAACAATTGGCGGTAAATATAGTTTATCATTATTAATTTTCTCAAAGATATCAGCTTCTTTAATATTAATAATTGGAGCTAATTTTCTGGCAACTTCTTCTTTATTCTGAATATGCTTTGGCACAACCGAAACGGCATAGTAAACCAGATTAGTCCCAAGAGGATATTGCTCTCTACCTTCTTGAACATAAATACGACCTCTTTTTGCATTAATCTCTTTTTTAATTATTTGTTGGCCCTTTGCTAATTCCACATATTTTTTATATTCAAGAATTTGTTTTTGGAATATTTTAGCACCGATTACAATAAAAAAAATGACTGTCAGGGCAGAAATAGTTTTCAATCGCTCCATTCTCTCTCCGAAAATTATTTATTATTTTTTTACTGCAACCGGACTCTGAGAAGGCAAATAATCAACTTTTTGCGGTTTGACTAAATTCATACTGTCACTATCTAAAGTAGCGAGCGATTTTAATCTTGCTACCTCTATGGATAGCCGTTCATTATCGGAAACGAGTTTATTTTTTTGCTGCTCCAAATCGCTGATTTTATAACCACGTAGCGAGGTCTCATTTGACTGAATAATAAAAAATAGTCCTAAAATACTAAGTAGGATAATTAAAATAAACTTTAAAGAAACTGGTCCAACTGAAAATGAATGTGAAGTGGTTTTCTTTTTACGACCAAGTTTAGTAATACTTGAATTTGTAAGTGTAAGATATCTGCCCATAATTTTTAGATTATTTTTTCGGCAACGCGCATTTTGGCGCTTCTTGCCCTTTTGTTTCTCTCAATTTCTTTATATCCAGACATCACCGGCTTTTTGGTAACAATTTTTAATCTGCCTTCTTTTGAAAACTGTCGAAATATATTTTTAACAATTCTATCTTCACCTGAATGATAACTTATCACTACTATCCTTCCCCTCTTTTCAAGAATATCTACTGATTTTGTTAACGCAATTTGTAAATTTTCAAATTCATTATTGACATAAATTCTTAACGCCTGGAAAACCTTTGCCAGATTTTTGGGATTTTTTATACCAGTACTTTCTGCCAGTTCTAAGGTACTACTTATTGGTTTTTTATCCCGAAATTGGATAATCTTGTTGGCGATTTGATATGGTTTATAAACCTCTCCGTATTTACCTAAAATCTCCGCCAATTCTTTTTTTGAATATTTGTTAACTATGTCGCTCGCGGTAATGTCATTTTGGATTTTGGATTTTGGATTTTGGATTTTCATTAATAGCGGCATATCTTTTTGAAATGATAAACCATATTGCGTTTTTTCAATCTGCCAACTGCCCAAACCTAAATCAAAATAAATTCCATTAATCCGATTAAAACCAACGCTTTCGGCGATTTCTGATAAATTTTTAAAGTTGCCTTGTTTTAAGTAAAGTCGCTTGATTCTTTCTTTTTTTAAAAAATCTATAACCGCCTCATCTTGATCTATTCCTAATATTTTACCTTTGGATGATATCAGTGGCAAAATTTTCTTGGCATGACCGGCAAGCCCTATCGTAGCGTCGATTAAATTCTGGTTCGGCTTTAAAGCTAAAAATTGAATCAACTCTTGCATCAACACGGGTTTGTGTGTCATCGTAAATTGTGTCAAAATTCCTCACGTATTCCTCACTAATATTGTAAGGTTGGCAGCCGCTCCTCCTGACAAAATTTTATATATAAAGCAGCGACTTTTTACATCTTTGGCAAGCATGTAAATATCAGCTGCCAACCTACAAAACGATTTATTAAATTCCTAATTCTCCCATATGCTTAGTAATTTCAGTACTTTCTTTTTCACTCTTTGCTTTGTAATTATCCCAAAGCTTTTTATCCCAGATTTCTACTCGGCTATATACCCCGGAAAGCATCGCCTGTGATTTTATTCCTGCGTACTGCCTCAAATACGCTGGAAGTAAAATTCTGCCTTGTCTGTCAAAAGATACTTCAACTGCTCCAGAAAACATCAGGCGCGTAAAGGCACGCGCTTTCTGATCGGCAATCGGCAATGAGCTTAATTTGGCTGATAATTTCTCCCACTCTTCTTTAGGATAAATGCAAAGACATTTGTCAATTAAGCCCTTTGCCACGACCGCGCCTTCTTTTAATAATTTGCGAAAACGGTAAGGTACAGCTACCCTTCCTTTTTCATCTATTGAATGTAAATATTCACCTATAAACATATTTTTATCCACAGAAATTGGTACTTATCCCCACTTTTTTCCACAAGTACGTCTATTATCCCTTTACTAAAAAAGTATGTCAACACCACTTTTATCCACATCAAAAAACCGCTCTCGCAGGTTTATAAAATTAGTACTTGAAAATTATTAATTTAGCTTTTTTATTAATTCTGTTTTAAGTTCGGCAATCTTGATCCTTTTTTGTTTCATCGTGTCACGGTCGCGCACAGTTACTGCTTTATCCTTCAAAGTTTCAAAATCAATTGTCACACAAAAAGGTGTACCAATTTCATCATTTCTTCTATATCGTCTACCAATTGTCCCCTCTTCGTCATAAATACAAGCAAACTCTGATTTTAATATTTTATAAACTTCTTTTGCTTTTTTTGATAATTTTTTAACCAGCGGCAAAACTGCCACCTTAATTGGGGCTAACTTTGGCAAAATCTTAAAAACAGTTTCTTCTTTAATGCTTTCGGTTGTTTTTGTTCGTCCCCCATTAATTTCCTCTAAACCATCGCAAATTAATGCGAGCATCAATCTTTCAATACCGAGTGTCGGTTCAATAACATAAGGGAGATATTTTTTATTTATTTCCTGATCAAAATATTGTAAATCTTTTCCGGATGCTTTTTGGTGATTTTTAAGATCAAAATCAGTTCTATTTGCCACCCCGGCAAGTTCTTGCCATCCAAAAGGGAATTTATAAAGAATATCAACGGTTCTTTTTGAATAATGTGCTAAATCCTTTTTCGGATGCTCGTGTAATTTCATGTTTTCTTTTTTAAGTCCGATATCCAAAAAGAATCCTCGCCATTGTTTTAGAAAATAATCAAACCATTTTTCATCTTCGTCCGGTTTTGTAAAATACTCAATTTCAGCGATTTCAAATTCTCGCATTCGGTATAGAAAATTTTTCGGTGTTATTTCATTTCTGAATGATTTTCCGATTTGAGCAATCCCAAAAGGAATTTTTTGCCTTGATGTTTCTAAAATTTGTTTAAAATTAATAAACATTCCTTGGGCAGTTTCAGGACGAAGATAAGTTTGTGTGGCGGTATCTTCAACAGGACCTAAAAAGGTTTTGAGCATTAGATTAAAGTTCTTCGCCTCGATAAATTTGTGTTCCTGTCCATCAGGACATAAAATCATTTTTTTCTTTTCATCTAACAAATTATCCCAATCACTGGTGCCACCCAGTTCATGCTTTACATCTTCAACTTCATCTTCACGAAATCGCATGTGGCACTTTTTACATTCAGTTAGCGGATCGGCAAAACTTTTTTCATGAGACGACGCCTGCCAGACTTTTCGATTCATTAGGACTGCACTATCAAGCCCAACAATATCATCATGTTCAAATAAAAATCTTTTTCGCCAAAATCTTTTGATATTATTTTTTAATTCAATCCCAAGAGGACCAAAATCATACACGCCGGAAAGTCCGCCATAAATTTCTGACGACTGAAAAACAAACCCTCTTCTTTTTGCCCAGGAAACAATTTTTTCCAATTCCATTTGACTCTCCTCAAATACATTTTAAACCACTTTGGACAATTCATCAATTTCCTTGATAAGAACCCTTGTCGTTTCACTCCAATGAACCTTTTTGCTCGCTGACGCTCGCAATAAATTTTGGTGATTTAAATTCTTTTTCGGCAACGTGTTTTAGAAAATTCTCAACAATAAATTTAACTTCTTTTTGTATTTCTTCATTTATTTTAATTTTATTCAGA
>CAZFRP010000006.1:0-8580 GCA_964521415.1 uncultured Candidatus Saccharibacteria bacterium
AACTTTGAACGACTGTTCATGTCGTCCACCTCCCTTAGCGATGGCGGCCGTGGGGTATGCCGTCAAAGCTTTTTGATGTTGATATACAGGTGACCAAGATTGGCCACGCTTTAGACCGAAAGAAAGGACGCTTGCAAAAAGAGGAACCAATTTGCAAATCATACCCAGTTCTTTCAGTCAAAACCATGGTCAAAATTAGCGGCAAAAAAAGGGACGCTATTTTGCCCCTCTTTTTAATTTTATAATTCTAACACAAAGTATATCAAATGTCAAGATTAAGATGTCAAGTTTTTAAAATTCTTGGTCCTTTTTCCGTGTCTTCTATTTCGTAACCTTTACTTTCAATTTCTTTTCTAATTTTATCCGCCTCAGCAAACTTTCCCGCTTTTCGTAATTGTTGCCGTTTGTTAATTAGATCCTTAACTTCGCCCCTAATTCCTATTTCCTTATTCCTAATTCCTAACAGGCCAAATCCCAAAACCGGCTCAAAATATTCCCAGAGACGAAAATCATTTTCTTGATGCAAAATAGAAAGCGCTTTCGGCGTATCCAAATCATCTTCTAATGCTTTGATAATCGGATTATCGGATAAACGGATAAACGGATGGGTCCTTGAATTTGATTGTCGTTGTCCCAATTTTCTAATTTCACCGAGAGCGTTTTCTGCCGCTCTAAGTGAGGCAAAACTAAAATTCATTTTAGATCGGTAATGCGCCTGAAGACAAAGATAGCGAAAAGAAAGCGGATCAAAACCACGGGAAATTAAATCCCGCAAAGTGTAAAAATTTCCCAAAGATTTTGACATTTTTTCATTATCAGAAAGCAGATGTTCATTATGTAAAAAGAAACGAGCAAACTGCCTATCGGTTGCCGCTTCTGATTGTGCAATTTCATTTTCATGATGGGGAAACATCAAATCAACGCCGCCAAGGTGGATATTAATTTGCGGACCTAAATATTTCATGGCCATAGCACTACACTCAATATGCCAACCGGGCCTGCCCGCTAACGCCAGCGTAGCGTGGCGGGCGGGACGACCTACTAAATTAGTCGCTTGTCGTTTGTCATTAGTCATTAGTTTCAGCTTCCAACTTGGCTCACCGGCTTTTGACTTTTTCCACAAAACAAAATCCGCCGGCGTATTTTTATCATAATTATCTTGGCTTAAACGCGATTGTTTACTTTTTTCATCCAAAACGATTTTTGAAAGTTGACCATATTTTGGAAATTTCTTAATATCAAAATAAACCGAACCGTCTTTTTCGTAAGCAAAACCCTTTTTATAAAGCACAGTAATCAAATTCTGAATTTCTTTGATGTTTTCGGTTGCCCGGGGATATTTATTGGCCGGCAGTACATTTAATTTTTTTAAATCCTCAAAAAAAGCGTTTTCGTATTCTTTGGTAAAAAGCGCCAGTTTTTTATTTTTCTTTTTAGCACCCGAAATTGTCTTATCATCAATATCAGTAATATTCATCACCAGATAAGGCCGTAATTTTTTAAATTTCAAAAAGCGCACCAAAGTGTCGGTGAAAATGTAAGCCCGAAAATTGCCAATGTGAGCAAAATCATAAACCGTCGGACCGCAAGAATAAACCTTGATTTTTTGATTTTGCCGTACCAAAAACGGCTCTTTTTTTCTTTTTAGCGTATTATATAAAAATAACATATACTATTACGAAGCAACAAGGTTCTTGCCGAAGGCAAGGTTCTTATGAAGGGAGGCTCTCGTCAATCACTTTTTCTTCTTCCTCCATTACGTCTTCAGGGTACTCTTCTGGCTCTTCTTGCTTTTGGCCAACAGCATCAATCGGGATAACATCTCCTCCGCAGGCATAACATTTGCCGTTGCCAAGTTCTTCAAACTCCTGACCACATTCTACACAAACGTAATCACTTTTCATTTTCCTCTCCATTTATCAATATTCTCTTCTGCCTTCTAAGGCGCGGGATAAGGTTATTTCATCGGCATATTCTAAATCACTTCCAACTGGCAGCCCACGCGCAATCCTGGTCACTTTTAGATTTTTTCGGATTTCGGATTGACTCGCTTTGTGAGATTCTTCGAATAGCGTATTTCGGATTTGTTGGCTGATATACATCGCTGTAGCTTCCCCTTCCAAACTCGGGTTAGTAGCTAAAATCACTTCGGAAATATAAGGACCTCTCTCTATCGTTCGAGAACCTTGTTTTTCGCTTCGCTTAAAATTATGAAAATCTTTTTTTACTCTGTCAAGTAGCTCTTTTATGCGTAAATCCTCAGGGCCGATATCATCAACTGGGGATATTTCGCCGCCCAAAATATGGTAAAGCCCATGATACTCCCCGGTTTTTTCAATCGCTAAAATATCAAGTGACGATTGTAAAACCATAATTTTACTTTTGTCTCGTCTTTGGTCTTGACAAATTACACACGGATCGGTTTCTGATATATTAAAACAGATGCTACACTTTTTAAGGTTTCTTTTAAGGTGATAAATCGCCTTGCCAAGCTCTTGTATATCTACTTCTCCTTTTGAAAGCAAATAGAAAACCAGCCGCGCGGCACTTTTGGGACCAATGCCTGGCAATTTTGAAAACTCATCAATCAATTTTTGGACCGACTTTGGAAGAATATTCATTTTTTAATATCTTCTGTATGATCGCACTTTGGAAAGCGGCTGCAACCCAAAAATAGTTGGCCGCGTTTATTTTTCCTTTCCACTAATTCGCCTTTTTTACATTTTTTACACTTTTTGCCAGTTGTCTCAAGGTATGGTTTAGTATTTTTACATTTTGGATAATTTTCACAAGCGAGAAATTTACCGTATCGCCCTAATTTTATCTTCATTTTGCCGTGGCATTTTTGACATCTTTCTTTGGTTGCTTCTTCGGTAATTTCACTTTTTTTAAGCTCTTTGTCTTTTTCCTTAAGATTTTGCGAAAAAGGTTTATAAAAATCAGAAATAAGTTTCAAATATGTCTCATCACCTTCAGCGATTTTATCCAAATTCTCTTCCATTTTAGCGGTAAATTGTAAATCAACGATATTGGAGAAATTTTTTTCAAGGAGGTCATTGACCACCCGGCCCATTTCGGTTGGGAAAAGATATTGTTTTGCTCGATCAATATAACTACGGCTTTGGATGGTTGAGAGTATTGGCGCGTAAGTTGAAGGACGGCCAATGCCTTCTTTTTCCAGCGCCTTAATCAAAGTTGCCTCGGTATATCGGCTTGGGGGATTGGTAAAATTCTGTTCTTTTTGAAGATTTTTCAAATCAACCTTATCTCCCTTTTCTAATTTTGGCAAAACATTATCTTTTAAATCAACCGGGTAAATCTTAGAAAAACCATCAAAAATTACTGCTTGACCTTGCGCGGCAAATAAATAATTTTTGGCCGCAATTTCCGCTTTTTCAATTTCCAAAATCGCTTCTTTCATTTGGCAGGCAATGGTACGACGCCAGATTAAATCATAAAGCTTCTGAGGTTGACCGGAAAATTTTTCCTCAAGCTTTTCTCGCTCAAAGTGCGTCGGCCTTATCGCTTCATGCGCTTCCTGTGCTTTTAAAACTTTGGTTTTGTAAAAATGTTCCTTTTCTGGCAAATATTTTTCGCCAATTTTTTCTTTGATATACTTCTTTATGGACGAAAGGGCGTAGGTAGATAAAGTAGTTGAGTCCGTACGGTGATATGAAATCATGCCGGCTTCATAAAGCTGTTGGGCTAAAAACATAGTTTTTTTGGCAGTATACCCCAAGCGATAAAATGCTTCTTGCTGTAAAGTTGAGGTAATAAAAGGCGGAGATGGGTATCGTCTTGATTCTTCTTTGGTAACATTTTTTATGGCATACTTGGCGTTTTTTAAATCGTCTAACACTTTCTTGGCGTCCGCCTCGGTTCGCAAGGCGAAGCCGACGCGAGACGGGTCCGCCTCGGTTCGCAAGGCGAAGCCGACGCGAGACGGGTCCGCCTCAGTTTTGATAGACAGTTTTTCTATTGCCTTTCCGTCTTTTGCCACAAGATATGCTTTAAATTCTTTGCTATCTTTTTCAAGAAGAGCAATAATTTTCCAAAATTCTTGCTTTGTAAATTTTTCAATTTCTTTTTCCCGAATTACAATAATGCGTACCGCCACGGATTGAACTCTTCCGGCAGAGAGCCCAAAAGCCACTTTTTTCCACAAAAGCGGCGAAAGTTTGTAGCCAACCAAACGATCTAAAATTCTCCTGGCCTGTTGCGACTCTACTAAATTTGTATCGATACTACGTGGTTTTTTGATCGCCGCCTCAATTGCACTTTGAGTAATTTCGGTAAAAGTTATGCGTTTTAATTTATTTTTTGCCTTGATGACATGAGAAAGATGCCAAGCAATCGCCTCTCCTTCGCGATCAAAGTCAGTCGCTAAGATAACCGACTTGGCGCGTTTTGCTTCATTTTGCAAAAGCGAGATGGTTTTGCGCGCCCGGGGAATGTTAGTATATTCTGGCTTAAAACTATTTTTAATATCAACCCCTAAACCTTTTCTTGGCAAATCGCGCACATGGCCAAAACTGGCTAACACTTTGTAATCTTTACCCAAATATCTTTCAATTGTTTTGCCCTTAGCCGGACTTTCGACAATGACTAAATTCATATTCCCTCGCTCCGCTCAGTAAATCCAAATGACAAAGTCCCAATGCCAAATGAATATCTGAATGACTTAATGCTTAAATTATTTTTAGATTTTTGATCTTGAGCTTCATTTTGCGAAGCAAAACAAGGTTCTGAAGCTTTAGCTTCATTTGACATTTGAGCTTTGAACTTTGACATTATGTTTTGATATATTGTCCTCCTCCGATATTCTTAACCATCCCTCTTATTTCTAACATAATCAGGGTTGAATTAACAAGGGCAATGTCAAGCTTTGATTTTAAAACTAAATCATCGGCTAAGGTTGGCTCAAAACTAAGCAAAGAAAGCAAAATTTCCTCTTCCTTATTATCCCCTTTGCTCCGCTTCTTGCCTTTAATCTGTTTATCCTCAACTTTAATATTTAATTCTAATAAAATATCACCGGCAGATGTTACCGGATACGCACCCATTTTAATTAAATTATTGGTCCCCTGCGACGTTTGGCTGTAAATTGAACCAGGCACGGCAAAAACTTCGCGATTTTGCTCAAGCGCGGTCCTGGCAGTAATCAGGGCGCCAGAGCGTAAAGCCGCTTCAATAATTAAAGTAGCGCGAGAAAGCCCAGAAATAATCCGATTTCTTAAAGGGAAAAACGCCCGCAACGGTTTTGTACCAAGATGATTTTCAGAAATTATTGCCCCTTCTTTTTCAATAATTTCATCGGCAATTTTTTTATGAGCATAAGGATAAATTTGATCCAAGCCGCAAGCAAGTACAGCCACGGTTTTGCCATTTGCTTTGAGTGCCGCCTGATGGGCTAAACCGTCAATCCCAAGCGCCAATCCAGAAACAATTATAAGACCAGATTTTGCTAAATTATAAACAATATCTTCAGTAACTTGTCTGCCATAATAAGTACAGGCGCGCGAGCCAACTACGGCAAATAAAAATTCATCGTCTTTTGGTAAAATTCCTTTATAATATAATACCGGCGGCGGATCAGGAATCTCCGCAAGGAGTTTGGGATAATCTTTGTTCTTGATTAAAACAAACTTTATCCCCAGTTTATTTAATTTCTCAAGTTCTGCAGAAGGATCAGTATTTTTTACAACCTCTCTTACGGCCTTAATCTGTTTTTCAGTAAGGCCAGCTTTCTTTAGCTCTAAATGATTTGCCTGCCAGACATTTTCAAGATCCTTAAAATGCGACAATAATTTAGTAAAAGCGACTGGACCAATTTCGATTTTGCTATTTAAAGCAATAAAATATCCCTCTTTTTGCATCTTTCCTCTTTTTAAATAATATCAAAAGAAAATATTAAAAAAAGATCCTCGCGTCATTTGCAAGGATCATATTATTCCTCCAAACACTCAGCGCAAAAAACAATGCGAGGAGTAGTTATTGCTCGACAAATATCATTTAGAGGTAAAGAAACAAAACTATCGACATCAAGCGCTATAGCAATTTCTTTATTTGTTTTATCTTGACCCATTAAATCTATCGGAATTTCTCCTCCATATGGACAATTAGAAAGCGCCAAACACGCCACTGCCACGTGTATTCGTATGGCCCCGGCCCTTCGACAAAGCCCAGCCAAATATGCAATTTCACCCCCACTTTGCAAAGTATCGTTAACTATCAAAACATTTCGTCCAGCAATCTCTTGTGGATCGGTTAATGAACAAACAGCTTCTATTGGCACAATTTCTGGTCTAGGGTAATTGACTTTTGTAAAACCAGCGGGGTTAAACCTTGTGCCCCGGGGTAATACTTCATAAATACCTTGAGCAAAAGGATTCCCACCTAGTTGCACAGGATAAACCCAATCAACTTTAACATCAATTAATTCGCCCAAAATCCGACCAGTTGCAATACGCAGGTTTTGAATCAAACTACCACCCCATGTAGCAGCAGGGCTTTGAGTGTACACCACTTCACGGATGCAACGAACCGTTGCGGATCTATCACAATCACAAAAAAGTGTCCGAATTTGCCCTTTATCAAAAGATGCGACCTCGCCCGGTTCCAGATGTCTTAATATTGTACCCCCAACTGTAACGATTGCATTTTCTTGCGACGCAATAATAAATCCTTGGTCATCTAATCGTCCGAAAACAAGCGGCTTGCGGCCGTCGCCGCGAAAGGCGTAAATTCTATTTTTGTTAATAATTAGAAATGCCCAAGGCCCAATGTTATTTTTCATCCATTCAACAATAACTGTCTGGTTTATCTTTGGCGCTGCTTTTAAATAATCAATTATTCTTAAAATCCATTCCGGGGCGCAATCGCCACAAATTGCTAATTTACCTGATTTTGTTTCCATTGTAATCGGCTGTAAATCATTTGCAAGCGAACTAATATGTCCAATAGCAATAGCGCCTTCTAGTACATTCACGTCGGTTTGAGTAATCGTTTGAGACAGAAGCCCAGGTTCACGAAATAAACAAAATCTTTTACCAGAAATGGAGCATATTCCACCAGAATACTTTCCACCATAAAGTTGAGCGAATAAGGCAAAGAATGTCGTCTCGGCGGCGCCATCGTCTCCGATAACTGCTACTATTCGTGACATTGGCTTACCTCCTGGTTGGTAACGTGCGTATAACACTTTGGCTGCGACCGCAACGAAAGTGTTGACAAACTTTTTAATCTATGGTATTATATTATAATTATTAATAATTTATGCTCCCAGGGAGGATATTGCTTATGTCCAAAAATCCTGACACTACCAATATCCTCTCTAGGACAACAAATCCCGGCCCACGAATATAAATTTTTGGGGCTAGGTAAAAACCCGCTCGGGTGATTTGTCTGTTTTCTAGAGGGGCTTTTTTATTTCATAACCTCTATTCCCATTGACCTAGCTGTACCCTCAATTATTTTTATTGCTTCTTCCAAATTTCTGGCACTTAAATCAGGCATTTTCTTTTCGGCAATTTCTCTAATTTGCTCTCTTGTGACTTTGCCGACTTTATCTTTTGGCGTATTGCCAGAACCTTTTTCAATTTTAGCGGCTTTTTTTAAAAGAAAAGAGGCCGGCGGCGTTTTGATTTTAAAATCAAAAGTTCTGTCTTCAAAAACCGTAATTTCTGTTGGCACCAGTGTGTCTGGTGCCATTTTTTTGGTTTGCTCGTTAAATTTCTGGCAAAAATCCATAATATTTAAGCCGTGCTGGCCAAGTGCCGGCCCAACTGGCGGCGCCGGATTGGCTTGCCCGGCTTTACATTGAAGCTTAACAATTGTCTTAACTTTCTTTGCCATATAACCTCACTTCGTTCGTAAATCCAAATACCAAAAACCAAAATTCAAATGAAACTCAAAATCTAAAATCCCAAAACTTTTTAAGCATTTATTCATTTGATATTCATTTGACATTTGAGCTTTGAACTTTGAGCTTATTTTTTATACCTTCTTGACCTGTAAGAAATCTAAATTAACTGGTGTCTCTCGGCCAAACATTGAAACTAAAACTTTGATTTTTCCTTTATCTTCATCAATTTCATCAACCTTACCTTCAAAACCCTTAAGTGGCCCATCAACAATTCTGACCAGATCAGAGAGCGATAAATCAATTTTATATTTTGGTTCCAAAACGCCCATTAATTTTTTAATTTGCGCAATTTCTTGCGGCTTAATCGGTGAAGGTCTAACGCCAAATCCGACAAAACCAGTCACATTTGGGGTATTTCTAACTACGTACCAAGATTCTTCAGTAACAATCATTTCTACAAAAACATATCCAGGATAAAGCCGCTTTTCCACGGTTTTTTTGCGGCCTGATCTGATTTCAATCTCTTTCACTTTTGGCACCATCACGTCAAAAATTTTATCTTCCATATGCAAAGAAGTGGCGCGTTCTTTTAATGCTTCGGCCACCTGCTCTTCATATCCAGAATATGTATGAACAATATACCAGGCGCGCTCCCCAGCAACCCGTGAGGTTGGCGCTCTTTTAATTTTTTCTTTAATGCTTTCAGCCATTACTAT
>CAZFRP010000006.1:8590-17639 GCA_964521415.1 uncultured Candidatus Saccharibacteria bacterium
CTCAAATTTATCTTATCACAAAAAATTGCACAATTTTAATCAAGCCAACGTCAAATAATGCAACGACGCCAGTTGCAACCACAATTGCTAATATCACAATCGCCGAATAACGTATGGTCTCGGCTCTTTTTGGCCAAATAACTTTAGAAAGCTCTATCCTTGATTCCCCAAAATATTTGCGGATTATGGCAAAAATTTTCATTTAATGCTCTCGATTTTGATTTTATGATAGTTTTGTCTATGTCCCATTTTTTTACGATAGCGGGTTTTATTTTTGAATTTATAAACAGAGATTTTTTTACCTTATTCTGAATTTAAAATTCTCGCAATGACTTTTTTCTTAGAAAGCATATCAATAAATTCAAGCTTATCTTGCTCTTTTTTATTTGGAATGAGCTCAATTTTAAGCTCCATGCCTTCTTTGACTTTGTATTGCTTCCCGCCTGTTTGAATAACTGCTAAATCCATATTAAAAAATCTCCATGCAAAAAATATCTTAACAAAATCGCCTTATAAAGTCAAATTTTTTTGAAGCTAATCTTCTTATGTCTTACCATTATACTTTGGCAGATACCAACAGCGATAAACGAAACCCAAAGCGAGGTTCCGCCGTAGCTCACAAAAGGCAGAGGAATACCGGCAACGGGCATCAGGCCAATGGTCATACCGATATTAATTATGACTTCAAAAATAAAATAGGTGGCAATGCCGTAACACAAAAGCGTGCCATAATTATCCTTGGAAAGTTGAGCAATTTTTAAAATCCGCCAAATTAAGACAAAAAATAATGACAGTATAATGACGCCTCCGACAAACCCAAATGCCTCTGATGACACCGAAAAAATAAAATCGGTATATTTTGAAGGGATAAAATTAAGTTGTGACTGAGGGCCATAACCTAAACCACGGCCCAAAATTCCTCCCGAACCAACGGCAATGACTGATTGATTGACATTATAGCCACTTTTATAAGGATCATTTTGGGGATTAATAAATGTTTGCACTCTTTGTCTTTGATAATCTTTTAGAATTTTTGAAAATGGTTTGACGTTAAATACAGATAGCGCAATCACGGTGGTGCCCAAGATTATCATCCCAACCATCATCAATAAATATTTTTTTTGAAAACCAGCTGTAAAAATCACCGAGGCACTTATTAATAATATGATTATTGCGGTACCAAAGTCAGGTTGCCTTAAAATCATAATCACCGGAATTAAGATAAGAAAAACAGCCAGGAGAAGATGCTTTATGGTTAGTTCTTTTTGATCGCAGACACGGGCGACCAAAAAAAGTGCCACCAATTTAAATAATTCCGATGGCTGAAACTGCATAAATCCAAGGTTAAGCCACCTAGTAGCGCCAAGAGCTGATTTGCCAAGTGGCGTCAGCAAAAGAACAGAAAGAAATAAAAGAGTAATAATATAGACAGGATATGAAACAGCCCGTAAAAAATGATAATCCAAAATTGAAAACAAAAAAAGCAAGATTATACCAATTCCGGCAAATAATATCTGGTGCTCAAAATAATTTTTGGTAATATCTAAACTATAAGTAATGCTGTAAATAACCACCACGCCAAAAATCACCAGAATCAGCGGGGTAATATATAAAATAAAATCAATGGCCTGAATTTTCATTATTTTTTAAAATCCAAATGCCAAAAACCAAAATTCAAGTGAAGCTCAAAATCTAAAATCCCAAAACCATTTAAACATTTAGTAATTTGATATTCATTTGACATTTGAACTTTGAACTTTGAGCTTAATTATACCAATTTCAATGATTTTTTCTTCTATCTTGAATTTTTCTCCCTGCTTTAATGAATTTCTGAACCGTTTGAGCTGACTCCCCGTCTCGTCTTCTATTCTCTTGCCAAACTTCTGTATTACGTCTAACAAATCAAGGTCTTCCGTATGGAAACTGACAGACGCGATATTTCGTGGCGAAAATCCCGCTTTTTTTCTTAAGGCCTGAATCTGTCTAATAATTTCACGACCAAGTCCTTCTTTTCTAAGTTCATTGGTAATTTCGGTATTTAATTTTACTTTTACTTCGCCTAATTTTTTACCTAAGTTTTTGAATGTGACATTTTTGACATTTAGTTCATCTTTAATCAAAGAGGTTAGATCATCAGAAATTGAAGATTGTGGATTATAAATAGTAATTTGTTGTAAAGGTTGCCTGACTTTGATATTATTTTTGGCGCGTTCTGCTAATCCCAGTTCACAAATTTTACGCACTAAGGCCATTTTTTCATTTAGCTCTTTATCAATTTGTTTTCCGTTAATTTTGGGCCAATCGGACAAATGCACGCTCTCATTTTTTTGGCTTAATTTCTGAAAAATATTTTCAGAAAGAAAAGGCGCAAATGGCGCAGATACACAAGAAAGCAAAGTCAAAACCTGCTTTAGATTATCATAAAAAATCTTTGAATTTCTTTTACGAGAACGTCTTATATACCAGTTTGAAAGATCAGAAATCACAAAATTGGATAATTCTCTAGCGGCGAAAGTAACATCAAATTTATCAAGATGTTGAGTGATTTTTTGCAAAACTTCATAAAACCGTGACCAAATCCAACGATCTAAAATTGTTAGATTATCTTTTTGATTATCTAATTTTAATCTGTCATAAGTAAGATAAAATGCTAAGCTGTTTTTTGCGGTCATAATAAATTTTCGATAAATCTTGCCCACCTCTTTTTCGGAAAAACGAACCGTTTCACCTTGTGGCGCAAGGTAAAAATACAAACGGACGGCGTCAGCGCCGTACTTCTTTATCACAGTATCGGGATCAATAATATTGCCTCGCGATTTTGACATTTTTTGACCCTGCTCATCCAAAACCAAACCCAAAGATATCACATTGCGATAGGCGGCGGGCAAATCTAACAAAACTGAAATGGCAAGCAGGGTATAAAACCAACCTCTTGTTTGATCAATCCCCTCAGCAATAAAATCCGCCGGGTAATTTTCCTGAAACTCTTTTTTGTTTTCAAAAGGATAATGCCACTGTGCAAAAGGCATACTACCTGAATCAAACCAACAATCTAAAACCTCCGGAATGCGCTGCATCTTCCCGCCGCACTTTTTACATTTTAAGACGATATCATCAATGTATGGACGATGGAGATCGGAATTGGCGGTTAGGTTATAGCGGTTAGTAGTCAGTTGATTTAATTCTTTTATACTGCCAACGCAGATTTTATCTTTGCATTTTTCACATCTCCAGATTGGGATTGGACTACCCCAAAACCTTTCTCGCGAAATCGCCCAGTCAACATTTTCTTTCAGCCAATTTCCGAAACGGCCGTTTTTGATATATCCTGGTATCCAATTAATCTTTTTGTTTGCGTCTAACATTTTGTCTTTGACCGCCGTTGTTTTGATATACCAACTATTTTTTGCCAGATAAAGAAGCGGGGTATCGCATCGCCAGCAAAACGGATAGTTGTGTTTAATTTCGGAGCTAAAATAAAGCAGCTTCTTTTGATGCAAAAAATTAATTATCAATTTATCCGCATCCTTGACAAATTTGCCTTTAAATTGCGGCACCTTTTCGTTGATTTTGCCATCTTCACTTACAGTTGCAAGTATGGGCAGATTTTCTTTTTTGGCCAGATTTAAATCATCAGCACCATATGCTGGGGCAATATGAACAATCCCTGTTCCTTCGGTCAAATTGACAAAATCAGCCGGAACCACCCGGTAGACATTTTCATCTTTTGAAATCAGAAAAGGCGGTTCATATTTTACGCCAATAAGTTCACTTCCTTTTATTTTGGTCAAAACTTGATATTTTTCTTTAATCACAGGGAGTCGCGCTCTGGCTAAAATCAAAATCTCGCCTTTCAATTTTATCTTGACGTATTCGGCATTGGGATTTATTGCGAGCGCCGTATTTGCCGGCAATGTCCAGGGCGTGGTTGTAAAAACCAACAGATCAGCTTTTTGTCTTTGGCTATCAGCTATTAGCTTAAACTTGACAAAAACCGAAGGGTCAAAAACATTTTTATAGCCAAGCGCTACTTCATGATCAGAAAGCGAGGTGCCACACCGTGGACAAAATGGCACCACGCGATAATCTTCATAAATAAGACCGCGTCCCCAAATTTCTTTCAAAGCCCACCAAACGCTCTCAATATATTTACTATCACAAGTAATGTAAGCATTTTTAAGATCAAGGAAGTAACCGATTTTTTCCGTTAATTCTTCCCATTCTTTTTTATAGGTAAAGATATTCTCCCTACACATTTTGATAAATTTTTCAATGCCGAGCCCTTCAATATCCTTTTTGCTTTTAATTTTAAGCTGCTTTTCCACGGCCATTTCGGTGGGTAATCCGTGCGTGTCCCAACCGGCTTTGCGCAAAACCAAGTTTCCTTGCATGGTTTTGTACTTAGCGATTAAATCTTTATATGCTCTGGCTAAAACATGATGAATTCCAGGATGAGCATTAGCAAACGGCGGTCCTTCAAAAAAGACAAAATGCGGCGCGCCTTTTCTCTTTTTCAGCGATTTTTCAAAAATTTTCTCTTTCTGCCAATAAGATAAAATCTCTTTTTCTTCCATCTTACCTCTTTTTGGTCGCGGCCTTGACCAAACTATCTGCCTCTTTGTTTTGCTCTCTTTCTATGTGACAAAAGCTAACATTGCCGAGTAAAACACAATTGTTTTTGGCCTTTAAAAAAAGCGGCTGCAGTTCTTTATGCTTGACTTTGTATTTTAAATTAAGCTGGCAAACCAAAAGCTCCGAATCCAAAAAAAAGCGATATTCGCTCTCTCCATTCTCTTTTAATGTTAAAAGCTCTTCCTGGGCCCGCAAAAGCGCTTTGTATTCTGCCTGATTATTAGTCGCCCGTCCAATATATTCAGAAATTTCAAAAACGGTTTTTAGTTTTTCATTTTCCCTTTTTAATTTAGCAACAATGCCAATTCCAGCCGGACCGGGATTGCCAATTGCCCCTCCGTCAGTATAGATAAAATAGGTCTTCATAAATAAAATTGTAGCAAAGAAAAACGCCAAGGGCAACTAGTATCACTATTTTGACACACTTGTACCGCCAAAAATAGCATAATCAAAGGCGCTTTTTAGATCGCCCGAGCGTTTGTCAATCTCAGCCCAGAGTTTACGCTTTATGCCATGAAAATAACCAATTGAGTCAATATGAATTATTGGGCCTTCAATTTTGGGATCATTATCTGGGTTTGGTTGAATGCCAAAACAAATTTTCTTAGTACCAACATTCCTTGGCCTAAGATAAATCCGAATCATATTAGCATCTACGTCAGCACCTGCGACGCCTGAAAAAACATTTTTTATTTCTTGGTTTTGCAAAATACCATTACCCTCAACACTGCAAATAACTATTTTGTTTACGCCGTCAGGCCAATTCGCTGTACAACTTGGCATCGGCGTAGTTGAATTTATCCCTCCAAGAAGTTGATCAATATTATAAAAAGTCCGGGCAATTTTTATCTCATTTGGCTGAATCGCTCCTTGTTTGTATCCTCTTACCTCTACTTCCAGTCCTTCGTCAGAATTTAAAGTACCCCCCAGACCTTTTGCCTCGCTACTCCAATAAAGCCAAATGGACGGATATTTGTACTCTTTGCTAATCTCGCTTTTGAAGACAAAAAAGCCAGGAGAAATTTCACCTTCCCCTAAGCAATAAAGATCTTTTCCGCTTGACTTAGATTTATATCCACTGTCACAATTATAATCTCTGAATTTAAAATCGTTTTGATCAATTATCTTATCATCATTTGTATCGCAGCCAATATATTTTTTAATTTGGGAAATATTTAAATCGTAGAAAATACTATTTTTTGCCCCCGATTTATTAACAAGCGTTCCCATCCACGTTGCGGCATACGGATCAACATTTTCTTTGTCGGTTTGGTTTTCAAAACCAGGGTTTTGTTCAAGGAAAAATCGTTTATATGACTCATCTTCAGAAGCAAGAGACGGTGCTCTTTTCCAACTTGCGGCGGTGCGAAAAAGGTATCCTTGTATCCTGGTATCGTATTGCGAAAAACCATCCGGGCTGTCTACTTGGCGCAATTTAAATAAGGCATGCTCAAGGCCGGCGCGGGCTGCAAAAAAAGCAATATCAGAGTCAGTACCTGATGTGGTAATTTTAAGTGAGGTGATGGTTAGGCGGGAAATACCAAACACGGCGATTGAAATCACCCCGACTATTAAAATTGTCAAAAGCAAAGCTGATGCCTTACGCATTATTTCTCCTAATTTTTTCTTTCAAAGCAAGCAAGGCCATAATTTAAATTATCAACCGATGTCTCAAGATAAATCGCTCCTTCCTCGGTTCCTTTATTTGGATTGCGCATTTCGGCAGTAATCAAAACAGAATTTACTAGCGGAAAGTTGTCGGGTTGGTTAGGATTTACGTTACACTTTGGCAATGCACCTCCGTAATTATAACTACTGCCCCCGAAAGCCGAAGTATTATTTAGCACAAATTTAAAATCCAAAATCATAATATCATCGGTGTTAATATTACGCGCAGTACCAGAACAGGCAGGAAAACTGTCTATTCCTTGTTTGGTGATATTACCACTATTATAGCAATAGCATACCATCCCGACATCTATCGTTTCTATTGAAAGACAGTTAGTATTGGGACTCCCGATTCGTTTTGCCCAGCGTAAATCCTGAACAATCTGATTCATCACTCTTTTGGTCTCTTCTGTCACTCTTCTTGTCGCCTGGGTTTTTGACTGATATGAGGTTAGGGCTGAAAAACTGGCAAAGACAATCACCAAAACCGTGGCAAAAATCGCTACTGCCACCACGACTTCAATTAAAGTAAATGATTTAATATTTTTCATCTTAATAATCCCGGTGATAATCGGAAATGATGGTTGATAAAATCACTTCATTATTTTGTCCGTAATCTTCAAAGGAAACTTTCACTTTAACAAGATAAATCTTATTAAGACGATTATCAATTCTTTGTAAATAAGAATTACACTGAAACGGAAGCGGATTTGTTACCATACTCACATCTTCGCAAGCTTTATTATTTATGATGATGAAATTGTCATCCCCTTCAATGCCTGTCGCACCGGTATTTTTTAATCCGCCTTCAACTAAACTTACTTGTCGGGTAAATTTAATTTCTCCATATTGTGCCGCAGTGCTACAATCAGCCGTTCTTATTGGGCTAGGTTGACTTTCATCTTGTTTTAGAAAAATACAATATTTATTAAGGTAATTATCTTTCAAATTAATAAAGTCACTGCTCCAGGAATTTGCCACGGTAATACGATATTTGTAGTAATTTCTCTCTCTTAGGGCCACAAAAGAGGTGATGGCGTCCTCTGCAATCATTTGTGCTTCTGCCCGATGTTTGGCCACGATTACACCGTGCGTAGAAACAAGACCAATGGCCGCAATTGAAGCAGATAAGATTACCAAAATTCCACAGGCAATCGTGGTTTCAATTAAACTAAAGCTGCGAGACATCAAGTACTCCAGTAATTTTATTTATGGTTACTTGCCAGTTTGCACTGCTGTCAATACTATTTTCAATCGTAATTACCGCATTTGCATCGGTTGTCCATTTGGACGCTACATAATCAATTTTTCCGCGCCCAACAGATCCTGCGGTTGAAAAAACAATCGCCGCTTGCGAAGAGGCGGGATTAACCCAGCCAAAACTGTCAAAAGACAAATTTTCCGGCAAAATATGTTTGGTGCCAGGAACCTCGGCTTGAAGCGAAGCGCCGCCAGCATCAACAACGCCATAATTTTCCATAATTTTATATGTGTGGGGAAGGACAGATCTGTCAAGATAAAGAACGTAATTGGAAATCGGAGTTTTGCCTGTATAGGAAACGCGCGGGGCCAGCGCATAACTTTGGGCTTGTAAAATTGAAGTCCGCAGTTCCTGCGCTGCCACTTTGGCATCCATCTGCCTTTGATATTTTCGCAATGACGGCAGAGTCATAGAAGATAATAACGCCAAAATCCCCACCGTTATCACTAATTCAATTAAAGTAAAACCCCTCTTCATGTTCATAAAATTCTTTAATTACTAATTTTATAATGAATTATCTAATGTCTTAATTTTTAAACATCAAATAATTTTTAATTTTAAATTGTAGTTTTTACTTTTTCACTTTTACTTTTTAATTTCCCTATTCTCCATTTAGTATAACAAATTTTTAGAGAAAAGCGAGTAGGTTCAGGTAATATTTAAATACCAATTAAGCAGTTTCTCCCCCCAAAATAAAGTCAAGAAAATTCCCGCAATTAAAAACGGGCCAAAAGGAACTTGTGATTTTAAAGTTTTTGTTTTAAGCCCAAGTAGGATACCGGAGATAATTGCCCCTAAGGTAAAAGCAAGAAAAAGGCCAACAAGCACTTGAGGATAACCCAAAACAAGTCCTAAAATGATGCCGATTTTGATATCCCCTTTCCCCATCCAGCGCTCACGGGAAACAAAAACTAACAGGGCAAAAAATCCGCCGGCAATCGCGGCAGCCAGAATAGAATTAAGAAGTATGGGGTATGAATTATGAATTATGGACAAAGCCACTACATACAACATCGCCAAGCTGATGCCGAGCCACGCGGCTAAATCCGGAATATACATCGTCCTTAAGTCATACACAAAGAGAAATAGTAGAATAGAGGCAAGGGGCAAAAGAATCGCCAGTTGATATGATAAACCGAATTTTTGAAAAATTAAATAAAATAAAATCGCCGTAGAAAGTTCCACCAAAGGATATTGCGCAGAGATCGGCTTTTTACAATATCGGCATCTGCCACCTAAAATAAAAAATGATAAAATTGGAATCAAATCATACCAAACCAAGGTTTTTTTGCAGTAAGGGCAGCGCGAACGACTTTTAAAGCTTAATTTATACCAATCTTTCTCATTTTTCTGCATCCGCAAAATCGCCACATTCAAAAAACTGCCCACAAAAAGACCTAAGAGTATAATCGCCACCTGCCAAAAAATATTTTCCATAGTTTAATTATAAGAATCTTTCACCTAAAGTTCAAGAACCTTGATTCTCGC
>CAZFRP010000007.1:0-16768 GCA_964521415.1 uncultured Candidatus Saccharibacteria bacterium
GTGATTGCGGAAATTCAACAAGAGATTAAATTTATGCCATCGCAGGAAAAACACGAACTCTACAATAAAAAATTTACTTTCTACAAAGGAAGAGGGTGCAATGCCTGCAATCAAACGGGATATACCGGCAGAATTGGCATTTTTGAACTTTTGCCTGTAGATGACCAAATGAAACAGCTTATTATTAAAAAAGCACCAGCAAATCAAATCGCCAAAACCGCCATTTCTAAAGGGATGCTTACCTTAAAACAGGATGGGATAAAAAAAGTGTTAGAAGGCATTACAACTATAGAAGAAATTTTTAGAGCGACTAAAGAGTAAATGTTATATCAATATAAAGCAAAAAATCAAAAAGGCGCCATTAAATTGGGAGAGCTTGAGGCGGAAAACCCTCAGGGCGTTTATTCAATTTTAAGAAAAGAGGGTTTTTTTGTCATATCTGTGTCACAAAGCAAAGCAAAACAAGAATTTTTCTCCTTTTTAAATCGAGTTTCCTTAAAGGATTTAGCAATATTTACCAAGGAGCTTCAGGTAATGATTAAAGCAGGACTTTCAATATCAGCGGCGCTAAAGGCCCAAGCTGAAGAAACCGATAATAAGAAATTGGCAAATATCGCTTCGAAATTAGAACAAACCGTCTCTGGCGGGACGGCTCTCTCAAAAGCAATGTCTCAGTTTAGTGATGTATTTTCGCCGGTTTATGTAAGTACGGTCAAATCAGGAGAAGCAAGCGGAAAGTTGGAAGAAGTTTTGGGTTCTCTTGCAACACAGCTTCAAAAAGATTACGATCTTCAGGCAAAAATTAAATCAGCGATGACCTACCCTGCTTTTATTCTGGTGGCTCTTTTTGGCATAATTTTAATAATATTTATTTATGTTATTCCTTCTTTAACCAGTCTCTTTAAGGAGTTAGGTGGCTCTTTACCTTTTACCACTCAAATTTTAATTGGCATTTCAAATTTTCTTGTAAAAGCGTGGTGGCTGGTTATATTGTTTTCGGTGGCTTTTTTTGTCTTTATTAGATATTATAAAAAAACGCCTGCCGGGAAAAAATTTTTTGACATTTTGAAAATTAAATTGCCGCTTTTTGGTAAATTAACTAGAAAAATTTATATTGCCAAATTTTGCCGAACTTCCTCAACCTTAATTAAGGCCGGTTTGCCAATTTTGGGAGTTTTAAAAAACACCAAGGAGGTCATACCAAACTCAATTTATCAAGAAGAAATTGCTCGGGCTGAAAAAAAGGTAGAAAATGGTGTTTCTTTATCGAGAGCCCTCAAAGATTCTTCATATTTCCCAAAAATGGTCTGCCACTTAATCTCTGTTGGTGAAACATCGGGGAAAGTTGAAGATTCTTTAGATACTTTGGGCGACTATTTTGAAAAAGAAATCGCTGTCACAACCGATGCGCTTGCCTCTTTAGTTGAACCTTTTCTTATCGTAATAATGGGAATTGGCGTTGCCTTTGTGGTTATTTCAGTAATAAAACCGATCTATTCTTTGGCACAAATAATTTAAAGGAAATTATATTTGAAAATGAAAAAACAAAAAGGAACAACTTTGATTGAAGCGCTAGTAGCAATAACAGTAATTGTTATTGGTCTTTTAGCTTTGTATTCGGCAATAATTTCCGGGATGACAATAAATTTAAAAGCAAAACATAAGGCGATTGCTTATAATATTGGCGCTCAAGAAATGGAAATTATTCGCAATGAAGATTTTACTTCACTATCAAATCGAACAGACGATCCTTTTATCGGAACGATCACAGATCTTGACAAACTCCCGCAAGGTACAGGACAGCTTACAATATCTGATTACGGAGGAACTTCGGATATTAAACAGGTTATAATTAAAGTTTTATGGCAAGAAATGGGCCAACAAAAAAACATCACCTTAACAACATTAGTATATAAGGAGGGATTAAATCAATGAAAAAAATAAAAGGAACAACACTAATTGAACTTTTGACGATTATTTTTATTGTTTCACTTATCATTGGTACTGTAACAGCAATTTTCGTCTCCGGCTGGAAAAATTATCATCAACAATCAGCCCAAATTGATACCCAAGAACGCGCAAAATCTAGTTTATCAACAACCACAACAGAAATTCGAAAAGCAAATCAAATCCTTTGGAGCTATAATTTTTGGATAGGAGCACTGTGCGGTCAGTACGATGTTAAGAAAAAGTCATTTATTGTTTTAGTCCCATCAGCACTGGCACTAAGACCGTGCCAAATCGAGGCCTTTCTATCCGACAGTTCACACATTGTCATAAGTATACCTTCAATTGATGCAAACCAGAACGTGATACCAAATCGTTGGGATTATGAAGCCATATATTTAGATACATCTTCTCAGAGCTTAAAATCAATCAAAAATAGATGGGACGGAAGTCAATATCTCCGCGAAGAAAAAACTATTATTACTAATGTTGAGAGTGTAACCTTTACATATGAACCCTCGGGCGGGATTATTACCAACACCGAAAGTGTTATGGTTTCTATTACCACATTTCAAACCGGCGGTGGAGAAACTAAAAGAACAACCCTAACTTCAACTGTTAAATTAAGAAATAAATAAAGGGCTATGTGAAATCGTAAAACGATTTCACCGCCCGACAAATTTACAAAGTAAATTTGTATAGGGAGAATATTATGAAAAAAGGGATTGCCTTAGTTCTCGCTCTTGTAGTTTTAGGAGTGCTTCTTATTTTAATTGGCGCTTTGTATACTCTTTTAAATAGCGATTATCTTCTTACCACTTTCTATTACAATAAACAAAAAACTTTGGCACTTGCCGAAGCGGGAATTGATAAAGCAATTTATCAGTTAAGGACAAATCCTACCTATTCTGGCGAGACGGCATCGCTTAACGACGGGGAATTTATCACGACGATAGAGGATATTGACAGTAGCAGAAAAAGAATTGTATCAAAGGGCTGCTATCCCAGTGTTTCAAATTGCAAATCAAAAAGGATTGTCAGAGTAACCGTAACTGCCAGCTCCAGTCCAACATCCATTTCTTTCCACTACGCAGTGCAAATTGGTGAAATGGGACTCTGGATGTACAGTAATGCCAGGGTAAACGGCAACGCGTATTCAAATGGCAACATTACCGGGTACAGTAATTCACGTATTACTGGGGATGCTTATGCCGTAGGCACAATCTCTTCTCCAGCACCAGATGTAGACGGAACAAAACATCCTGGCTCCGAAACACAGCCACTTCCTACAATTGATTTTGATTATTGGAGGAATAAAGCCAATATTAACAATGATCCGCACAATGGAAATTATGAACAGAATAGCTGTCCATCAGAAATTCCTACACTTGGCCCAAAAAAAATTATTGGCGATTTTAAAATGAATAGTAATTCTTGTCTAAAAGTAACTGGCCCTATTCATATCACAGGAAGCTTTGAAATGAATTCAAACTCACAACTTCGTCTTGACGAAAGTTTTGGTTCAAGTGGAACAGTAATTGTTGTAGACGGAACAATCAAACTAAACAGTAACTCATTTATTTATCCGACTTCAGCAAGCCCCAAAGGATACATAATTTTAGCCACACCAAATTCTGGCTCCCCGGCGATTGAAGTAAACTCCAATGCTTCACAAGGAATATTGTATGCACCAAACGGCGAGGTCCAGGTAAATGCCGACGGAAAGGTCACGGAAATTGCCGCCAAAAAATTAACCCTAAACAGCAATGCTACTTTAGATTACGACCAGGGTTTAACTGGTGGAACATTTATCACCGGGCCAGGCGGAACCTGGATTATTTTGCCAGGTACTTGGACAGAAGTGAAATGATAATAATTGACAAATCAAAATGTAAAATTGATAATAAATTAGAGGGGTAATTTAATGTCAATTTTAGCAAGAATAGCAGGAATTGAAAAAGATACTTTTGGTCTTGATATCGGTTATCAAAGTATTAAAGTAATCCAGCTAAAAAAAGCAGGAGTTTATTTTAAATTACTCTCAGGCGGCACCATCCCTTCGCCCCGGGATCCATTTGCTAAAGGTAGAGTTTCTCACAAAAAAGAATTGGCTGCCGCGATTATAAAAGCTATCCGAGATTTTCACATCAGCGCTAAAGCAGCAATTTCTGCTCTGCCAGAATCAATGGTCTTTACAAAAATTATCAGGATGCCCAAGATGTCAGAGAACGAACTTAAAAATGCCGTACCGCTTGAAGCGGCTTCTTTTATCCCTTTTGAACCTGCAAAAACTTACATTGATTTTCAAATTGCCGACCAATACGAAAACTCCTATGAAACCTTGGTTATTGCGGCACAAAAAACTTTGGTTGATGATATTATAGAAACTTTTAATTTGGCAAATATTGAACTACTTTGCATTGAAACGAAGCCGATTGCCAACGCTAGGGCACTTATTATGCCGAAAAGTCAAGAAACGGTGATGATTTTGGATGTCGGCGCCAGGGCTTCTTCACTTACTATCTGCGAAGATGTAACATTAAAATTTACAGCGACATTATCTTTTGGGGGACGAGTTTTTCAAGACATTATTTCTAATGTCTCTTCCCCTTCGGGCGAAACCGAATTACTTAATGATAACAAAGCAGTTCTTGAAATATTAAATACATTATCAGAAAAGGTGCTTGAAGGTATCAAGTATTATCAAGGCCGTAAAGGAAAAAGAACGATTTCAAAAATCTTAGTAGTGGGTGGTGGGGCAAAGATGCCGGGCCTCGCTGAGCATTTAACAGAGAAAACAAAAATAAAAACAGAACTTGGTAACCCTTGGCAACTAATTAAAAACCCCCCAAAAAGTACAGACACACTTCAGGCAACCACGGCAATTGGTTTGGCGATGAGGCAATTATGAACAGTATTAATCTTCTTCCAGATCCAATTAAAGAACGCCGCAAAAATTCGCTACGTGATTTAAGATTTTATTCGATCTTAATGGCAATTACTTTTCTCTTTGTAGCTGGTTTTATTGTCCTTGAAGCGGCCAGTCAAATATTGGTTTTTACCGCCAAAAGCGATCGTGAACAAATAGCGTCAACAGAGAAAGAAATCGCTGAGCAAAAACAAATTGAGGATAATGCGGCTAAAATCAATGAAATTGTTGCCAATTTGGAAGAACTGCAAAAAGACCAAACACTCTGGTCTATGATTTTAACGGAACTGGCTTACTCGACCCCCTCAAGTATACAAATAAATGCCTTAACTGCTGACAACAAAACCAAGCCCAATTTTAAAATTTCCGGATCGGCAACCGCTTTTTCTGATATTATCAAATTTAAAGACAAACTTGAGGATTCAAAATATTTCAAGGATGTTCTCTTTGAATCCTCTGAAAAAAGTGATAAAGAAAGCAAAATTACTTTTACCTACGCCCTAACTTTAAATTTAGAGCAAAAGAGATGATTAAAATAAAGAATAATATAATTTTAAAAGCCGCTTTTTTCCTTATTTTTATTGCTTTGTTTTCACTTTTTATTGTCATACCAAGAGCAAAGGTATTTATAAAAAATTATCGTAATCTAAGTGAAAATAAAAAACAACTCGCCTACTTAGAAGCAAAAAAAGAAAATCTTTTAAAATTAAGTAAAGAAAAAGAACAAATTGAAAATGCTTTGACAAAATCAGGAAACATCATTCCAGATACCGTAGATACTTCAAATTTTCTTTCACAAATTGATGCGACTTTCCAACTTGCCGGTGTAAATGCAAAATCAGTCAGTATGTCGGAGCCAAAAAAAGAAAGTCAGCAAGCTCAAGAAGAAACAACAACATCCCAAACTAAAACGCAAACGACCGAACAATCAAAACAACAAGGGGAAAGTAAATCTAAATTTAAAACATACTCATTTTCAATTTCTTTTACCAGTGATTACCCTAATTTGGTTAATTTTCTAAAATTATCAGAAAATCTTGGCCGTTTCACTAATATCAACTCCGTTGATATTTCGTTAACGCAGGATAATCAAATGGAAACTAAAATAAAAGGAGATATTTTTTACAAAAAATGAAAAAACTATCTTTAATTTTTATTTTCTTTTTATTTGCACTTGTCGTGGTTTTCTTTGGGTTTGTGATTTCAATTTCAAGAACAAAAAATCTACCAAGTCAAGAAGAAGTAAACATTGTTGATATTAAAAAGCTGGATAAGTTGGAAAAAATTAACTCGCCTACCCAAAATGCCAATACCAACGTCTCAGAACCCGGCTTTGGTAGAGAAAACCCGTTTGCGCCAATATAATAACTGGGGCGAATTGGGGCAAAATGGAGCTACTTGATGCAAGTTGCTGGATCGCTTTGTCCCGCTCAGCGGGACTTCGCTTGTTAGACTAACAATGTTTTTTCAAATGCAATCAATTTAAAATAGATTTCTTGTCCACCTTGGATTAGTTTATCGTAAGTTGTCGGCGAAAGATAATTTTCTTGTAAAGCAATTTTTAGACAAGTAATGACCTCTAGGCATGAGCCAATGCCGTTCCTAAGAAAGTTGGCGAAATCTTTTTTTGTTCTTCTGCCGCAACCTTCGGCGATATTTAAAGGAATTGAGGTAGCGGCTCGTCTTATCTGACTGGTTAACCCGTATTGTTCAATTTTAGGAAACTTTCTGCTCGCATTATAAATACTTCTGGCAAAAGCCATCCCTAGTTGCCAAATTTCTAAATTTTCAAATTTAAATCTGACATTGGTCATAAAAACAATTCAAACAATTTTAGCAGTTAGTTCCATTTAGCTCCTACACAAAAAAACTATTTTTTAGTTTTTTTGTGTAAAACTTCTTCAATTTTCTCAACGACTTGTGAAGGAGTAACTTCTGATTTGACTAAATACCCGGCTGCACCAGACATCAAACCGCGAACTTCATTTACGTCCTTAAGTAGTGCCGTCAAGATAATGACCGGTACGTTTTTGGTTTCTGGCGTGGATTTTAGAATATCCAGTGTGTCAAGACCGTTAATCTTTGGCATCATCACATCAAGTAGGATTAAGTTTGGCTTTACTTCCATGGCAGAAACCAGCGCTTTTTCGCCATCTTCTACCAAAACTACTTCGTAACCAGATGCTTCAAGACGCAATTTGTACATTTCAGAAAAGACCTTGTCATCATCGACCAAGAGAATTTTAATTTTGTCAGCCATATACCCTCTCCTTCCCGCGATGTGCGGATTTATTCCTTATTTATCAATTTAATTGTACCGCAGGTTTTTTATTTTAATCGTCAGATTAAAACAAGGTTCTGAAGCTGAAAGCTTCACGGTTCTTATTATATCACATTTTTTGTTTCTTCCTAAATTCTTCTGCTTGTTTTAAGATTTTTTCTTTCATCTTCTCTCTTTCTGGAGTTTTTTTGGCAATCTGCTACGCCGTCTTACCGCAAATCTTTCACTAATTTTTCCACCTCGGTAGATAAAAATTTTTTAATTTCTTTCCAAGAATAATCTTTTACTAACATTTTAGGGTCTTTTTCTTTATCAGCATCTTCGAAATAAGTTAAGCTTTTTAAAATATGAAATTTTAGAGCTGATAAATTTCTAAATCTCTTTTGATAGAATCCCAAGCATTGCTGCAAATTATCAACTTCACTACTTTGCAGAATATAATAAATATCAATAAAATCTCTTTTTGTTCCACGCGAAGATATTGCCCCGATTTTACCAGCCGCTAAATTCTTTAATCCAGCGATTTTAATTCCTGAGTAATCAAATGGTGATTCTATTAGTGGATATTTATAATAAAAAAGAGAGAACTTACAGTTCGGGAAATCACCAAGAATAGTTCCCCAAGCTGTTCTATCTAATTTAAATTCTGTGAATATTTTTAATTTATGAAGTATTTCTTCTAATTGAAATTTAGAAGGGGTAAAAAAATCTAAATCATAAGAAATACGATGGCCCAGTTGCAATGCTATTGCTGTACCGCCAGCTAAATAAGCTTTACTTGGCAGAATATTTTTTTCTGCTAATAAGGCCAGATACTTCTTCGTATTGCCAAGAAGGACTTCATCAAACATCGTACCTCGGTTTTAGAAATATTATAATAAAAAGCCCAAAAATTTGCACTTTTTTTAGAAAGCTGTCGGCTATCTTTAATTGTTTCTATGATTTCATCTTTTATATAATTTTTAAACATCCAGCGCACTTGTTCCGAATCGCCATATTCTAAAATCCGCTCAATTATCTGCCGGCTGTTTTTCTTGATATCCAATTTTTCTACATCAAGATCCCAAAAAATTGGCTTTAAAATTGAATTTTTCATGTATTTATTATACCAAGAATTATCTCAATTTGCTATACCACGTAAGTTATTACTTTTGTCTCTTCCTATATTCTTCCGCTTCTTTTAGGATTTTTGGGTTAATTTTCTACTTCTCCATATCCATTGCCTAATGCAGGTCATCGGGTAGAACTTTCAGCACCCATTCATCGTTCGCTATTTTAAATTTATCAAATATTATTGTGTTCGTAAACTAAATCAATCTAACCAAAGAACTTCAACCTTGAAAAATCCCGTTCTTCCAAATCCGGTAGCAAAAGATTATATTTTTAGTAACGTTTCAAAAAAAGTCAGGCTTATTTGCCTGACTTAATTATGTTATTCAATTTATTTAGAGTTTTTCTATATTCTTTCCATCCTAGCATCTCGACCGCTTGATGATAATCCACCCAAGCATACTCTGAATGCTCATCAGATAGTTTAACTTCTTTTTCACATTTTACCTCGATCGCAAATGCACGTTCATAGTATTTTATTCCAGACGAATGAGAAATGAATGAGAAATGACGCTTAAGATCAATAAAGCGCATAAAATCTACAATGTTCGTTTCTTCCATTACTTCTCGCCTTGCTGCAGCTGGATAACTGTTATCAGTTTCTTCCATGCGGCCAGTAACCGGTTGCCAGAAATCACCTTTTTTTACTGTCGTTCTCAACAGTAAAAACTTAGGTGTTTCACCTCTTGTAAAAACAAATACCTGAATTGTTCGACCTATCTTTGTCTCCATTGACCTATATTCTCCTTTTGATTGAAAGATAACGCGCTCTTAAATGACTTGGGTCTTGAACCATAAGATGTTCCCATGGTAAATGCCTATCTGTTTCTTTCTCTTTAAAAAAACTGCTTAATTTCAGATTAGCATTTTCCAATCCTATTCTCCAATCTTTTTCTGATATTCGAACTATTCCAGAAAGATTTTCTATTACTGTTCCAAGTCTCTGGTCGCCTCTCGCAAGAATTGGTTGAACTAGCGACAACGAGCTATCAATTCCAGTTACAAATGATACCTCGGATGAATCCATAACGCTTCGAAGAAGATAAATCCTTTCTCTAGCTTGCTCTGGGGTAAGCACCTCCATAAATTGAAGGGGCGTACTGGCTTTAGCATAAATCTGATTAAAATGCACGGTTAATTTTAATCTGTCTTTTAGTTTACCTCGAACTTCGAGTAGCAAACTGCCTAATCTCCTAACGTCATCAAAGGTTTCTCCTGGGATTCCACACATCGTATATAATGTAAGGTGAACATCGTATTTGTTACATAAAGTAACAGTATAAAAGAGGTACTCATCTTTTATCCATGCTTTTTCTATATTTGGTCTTAGATTTTCTACTGTTTCGGGAGCTACAACTATCTCTTTCTGGCCAGATTGTTTAATAAGCGAAACTAATTCATCATCAATCTGCTCAAGAGATAGTGACCCCACTCTAGGATGAAATCCCGATGAGAGAAGTTTTGATAAAAGTATTTTTAGATCCGAGTAACTTGAGGAAAAGAATAGTTTTATTAAAGAGACACCGTACCTTCCTCTTCTTTCTTGTGCCAGAGCCAAAATGAGATCATGACTGATCAATAATAATTGACATCCTTCGCCACCCTGAGTATTGCCAACCAAACAAAAGGGGCATTTTTTGTTACATCCCAGAGCTACCATAATACTAAAATAATCCTTAATTCCATACACGGCTATGCTACTAGTCCAATGAGAACAAATCGGATATAAATTCAAATCCAGATACGGCCTGGGGGTAATAATCTCGTCACCTTGTGGCGACTGAAAATCTGAAACATACCCACTATCATCAATATGGAATCTGTAAAGCGATGGAATATAAACTCCGGGAATTTCTGACAATGACTGAACAATCTCATTTCTTGACAATCCAACTGTTTTTCCTTGTTGTACTTTTTGGACTATATCCCACATTGCCTTGCGACCTTCTCCCATCACGATAGCATCTAGAAAATCACTCATGGGCATAGGATTTACCATTCCGCCGCCGATCACTATCGGGTGCTCAGATCGACGATTATTAGATCTTAAGGGAAATCCTAATTTCTTTATCGCCTGGACTGACGTGATAAAAGTTGTTTCGAAAGGCAATGAGATGGCCAAAATATCAGGAGTATCTGCCAAAGGTAAGTTCTGTGTGATTGTTTCTGGATAAACGAAACTAATATTGACTTCCCTCTTGATTAGATAATCTGCTATGGCTTGCATACCTAGATTTGCTATACCCAAATTATAAGGATTGGGATTTAGTAGCATAATTCGGGCATGGTCTGAAAATTTAGGAATTATAGGACCAGTTTCTGCTGGAAGAATTTCCTTCATCTTCTTTGCCTCATTATATTATTCAACTAATAACTTTAGGGATTTAATATTATCTGTTTTTTCCCAAGAAAACTGGCAATCTGTACGCCCAAAATGCCCATAGCGAGCAGTTGC
This sequence comes from uncultured Candidatus Saccharibacteria bacterium, assembly GCA_964521415.1. Classification (GTDB taxonomy): domain Bacteria; phylum Patescibacteriota; class UBA1384; order JAPLVJ01; family JAPLVJ01; genus CAZFRP01. The sequence continues at coordinate 10,723 of CAZFRP010000007.1, forward strand.
TGTATACAATGGTCTCTTTAAATCGAGGGTGTTAATCATGCAGCTAGGTCTGAAGTCAAAGATCTCTTTTACTGCTTTAATTATCTTTCTTTTATCTACTTGTTCCGTACCGTAACATTCAATTTCAAGAGAAATTGGATCAACGACACCAAAAGCATAGACGATTTGTACAAGGCACCTTGAAGCAAGTCCTGCGGCAACAATATTCTTGGCAACATAGCGCGCGAAGTAAGTTGCGGTACGATCAAGTTTGGTTGGATCTTTGCCTGACAAAACGCCACCAACTACTGCCTCGATGCCACCGTAAGTATCACTAAGTATTTTTCTACCCGTAATGCCGGTATCAATAATAGGACCACCCACCACAAATCTTCCAAGGTGGTTTATTATTATCCTGGTGTCGTCCGTTAGTAGACCAAAGGTTTCTACCTGCCCAATAACATGCTTTTTTATATCTTCTCTCACCTGAGTTACATCGATTTCAGGATCATGCTGAGCGGCAACAACAATACTATCGATTTTTATGGGTTTATGACTCTGATAACAAACAGTCACTAATGATTTCCCGTCAGGGCGCAGATACTTTAATATGTTGTTGTTTCTGACAGTATCCAATTGTCTAACAAGATCATTAGCGATGATAACAGGAACGGGCATAAGCTGAGGAGTCTCGCTTGTAGCATATCCAATAAATATCCCCTGGTCTGAAGCTCCCATTTTGTCCGAATTTTGATTTTCAACAACTTCTGAAATTTCTAAAGATTGTTGCCTCATTGTTGTAATCACGGATATCTGATTACTTATAAACCCAAGCTCTGCTCTTGTGTAGCCTATAGTTCTCAATAGCTGCTTTACAATTTCGGACGTATCGATTCTGGCCGTTGTTCTTATTTCTCCCGAAACATCGATATAGTTTGAATTAACTAGTACCTCAATCCCAGCTCGACCGTCAGGGTCTTGCGCCAATATCGCATCTAAAATGGAATCAGCAACCTGATCAGCTATTTTATCTGGATGGCCTTGTGTAACAGCTTCTGATGCAAAAGATCTCATCCAAGCTTTCATCTCTTTTCCCTCCTTTTGATACCCCGAAAGGGAAGCTGATTTTTAAAATGCTCCCCTCTATCTTTGAGATACTATAACCAGTAACAAAAGTCAAGCACAACAAGGAAGTTAGTCTCAAAGAACAAGCAAATTTGTTGACTACTTTTGTTTTTTCCTAAACTCTTCCGCCTCTTTAAGAATTTTGGGTTAATTTTCTACTTCTCCATATCCATTATCTAATGCAGGTCATCGGGTGGAACTTTCAGCACCCATTCGTCGTTCGCTAGTTTAAAATTATCAGATATAGCGGTTTTTGTAAACGAAAAAAGTCAGGCTTATTTGCCTGACTTAATAATTTATGCTTAAAAAACCAATTATTATGCTTGTTATGCTTGTAAAGACATACAGAGACTTTCGGACTTATTACGAATCGCATGGAGCTCTGGAGCGTTCTGCCAGATATCCAACAGTGATTGTCGAAATACATTACCCACGACCATGGAGACAACATTACAAGGAGAAACATCTCCATTAGGCTTAACTGTGATAGAATAGCGACCACAAGGGCATGGCAATATAACCTTACCAACGTAACCGGCTACTACAGGATTGTTATCAAATCCAAAATGGATGTTCAGATTGGAATAATCTTCGGCTTTAGTGATAATATCTTCATACAAAGATTTCCATTCATCAGGTTTTAGTTGGAGGCCATGAAGGTTTTTAGCAGCATTTCCTGCAATTTTTATGGGCGAAAATTGAATACTTGTTATGCCGCAATCCTGGGCAAGATTAAATACTTCCGTAGATTCTCGTCTGGTATGGGCGTTCAGGGAATAAACAATCTTAGCCCTGACCCCGGTTCGAACAAGATTTTCGCATGCCCTGAGCAGCCCATCGAATGATCCGGGGTATCGCGTAAACGTATCGTGAGTAACAGAAGTTACCCCATGAAAACTCAAAGCAACTCGGTCAATTGGAATATGCAAGAGCAACTGTGCCATATCTTCGTTAATGTAAGTTCCATTTGAACTTAAACTGACGCTAACTCCAGCTTTGGTTAGGTAAGCTGCAATAGACCCGAAATCATCTCTCATTAGAGGCTCGCCTCCGCCAAAATGAACATGCATAGCTTGAGTTAGAACGATCTCATGAGCAATATACTTTGCTTGTACGCTCGTCATAACCGAAGATCTATTTTCTGCGGCCTCAACACGAGAGTAACAATGAATACAACTCATATTACACTGATAACCGTAATTCCACATTACCGCGATAGGATATCTGTAAGTATTCATTGAACTTTCACCAATAACCCAGCTTCCAAAAGTTCTGCCGTAATACTGGATATATCTTTTACCAGATCTGCCTCATTAACTTGGTATTCGTTGAATAGTATTCCCACAATTTCAACCTCTGATTGTGGTTGGCGGCATATTTCTAAGACTCTGATTGTAACTTCGTTAGCCTCAAAAACATCTTGATCGTGATAAATATGTTCACTTTTACATTTATCGAATCTGACATCATTTGCTGTCTGCAACATAGCAACCACCTCCTCTTAGAGTTGAGAGGGTTAAGGAGGAAGTATAGAAACCTTCCTCCTCGTGTATGGTAGGCTCGGCGAATTGCCCTTAATCTGTGGTGATGCGGGCAATCCGCCTGATGGTCGGGCGTCTGTATCTCTTCATGCCTCCACTCCTTTCATAAGGTACTACACAAAACTCAACAAATACTTGTTAAGCTTTGTATGCAATTTTATAATACCCTTATGCTCCTCCACAAACAAGTAAATCCTAATTTTCAAACTTTACTGAATATTAGGTTTTGTTGCCTGAAGTACTATAAACTTAGAGTAGATAGTCAAAGGCTCAAAATTATAACCACCATAAACTTCCTGAATCTGGAGGCCAGCGGATTCGCACATTCTGATCAATTCGACGACGGTGTACAACCTAATAATCATTTCCACTTCTACCCTTTTACCGTTGGGGAAAACCCTAGTTCTTCTCTCGTGATTTCTCCCCGAAGTAAAATCAAAATTCCTTTGCATGACTGTAATTACTCCGCTCGGTAAAGTCTTTTGTTCGTAAGCACGATAGTTACGCATAACCCATTCATGGTTAATAAAATCCATAACAAGTTTACCACCCGGACAAAGAGCTTTGGCAACTCGGTTAAGAACTATCTGATCATCTTGTTCAGATTCAAGATAACCAAAGGAAGAAAAGAGAAAAATAATCGCATCAATCTCATTTTCAAATGGAATTTGGCGCATATCCGAATGAATCCATTTTACAGTAACTTGGGCTTCTTTAGCTGCAATTGCAGCTTGTCCAAGGAAAAACCTGTTAAGATCCAAGCCTATTATACTGTGTCCTCGACGCGCTAACTCAATCGAATGGCGACCATTACCACAGGCTAGATCAAGAATCTTTAATGGACGATTACAATTCAAGGCTTTTTCGATAAAATCAACTTCTCTTTTGATTCGCTCGGGATCAAAAATATAAGCAAATTCTTCGATATAGTTAGGGCCAAAGAAACCGGCCTGTTCTGTATACCAGCTATTCTCCATTCCACCTCCTCCTTTGCTTTCTAAAAGTGCGATCAAAGCTATATCCCCTAGCTTGATTTTATGGCATAATCCTAAAAGAATATGATGAAAAAATCAATACAACCCAATCAAAAAGTTCCTCAACTGTTCAATTATCACGATCGAGACGTTTAATAAAACTTTTAACTGAAAACGTTTTTAGTTTTTTTGAGCTACGAGCTCTTACCGTAATACTCTTATCCTTTATCTCTTTATCCCCCACAACAACTATATACGGAACTTTTTGCAACTCAGCATCCCGTATTTTTTTAGAAACTGTTTCGTTTCGTTCATCAATTTCAATACGCATATCCCGATCTTCGAATCCTGCTGCAATTTCTTTAGCATAATTTAAATGTTTTTCAGATATTGGTAGAATCATCAATTGCACTGGCGCTAACCAAAATGGCAGCGCTCCTGCATAATGTTCGATTAAAATACCCATGAATCTTTCAATGGAACCTAAAATCACGCGATGAATAATAACAGGTCTTTTCGCTTTACCATTTTTGTCAATATATTCTATATTAAATTTTTCTGGCATTTGAAAATCAAGTTGAATGGTGGCACACTGCCAGGAACGACTGAGTGCATCTAAAATGTCAAAATCAATCTTTGGCCCATAAAATGCACCTTCAGCTTCTTTGATTTCATAATCAAGTTTATTTTTTGCTAAAGCATCTTTTAAACTCGCTTCCGCTTTATTCCAAGACGCCAGTTTACCCATGTAATCCGTTGGCCGCGTACTAAGGTAAACTTTGTAATGAAAACCCAGCACCCGATATATTTCGTTAATCAATTTAAGTAAGGAGTCAATTTCTGTTAAAATTTGATCCTCTTTAACAAATATATGTGCATCATCTTGAACAAACTGCTGTAATCGAAATAATCCCTGTAAAGTACCTGAAAGTTCTTTACGGGTAATATTGTCAAACTCTGCATATCGAATAGGTAAATCTTTATACGAATGGGTAGATGATTTATAAAGAATAATTGCTCCGGGACAACCCATAGGCCGCAAACCGAAGTTAATTTTTTCATTGAAACCGCTAACAAAATACATGGCATCTTTATAATGATTCCAATGCCCTGAAGTTTTCCAAACGTTAATGTTTAAAATATTAGGCGTGGCGATTTCTTTATAGCCAAAAATTTTTAATTTATTCCGGGCAAAATTAATCAGCCGGTCATATATTATTTTGCCTTTTGGGTGCCAAAAAACCATTCCCGGCGCTTCATGATGGAAAGAATATAAATTTAATAGCTGACCAATTCTTCTGTGATCTTGTTTTTTGGCTTCCTCAATCTGAGCAAGGTATTTTTTAAGATCTTTCTCTGTTTTCCAACAAGTGCCATAAATACGCTGAAGCATCGGTTTGCTGGAATCTCCTCGCCAATAGGCACCAGCAGTTGACAAAAGTTTAAAATGTTTAATTTCTCCTGTAGATTTTAGATGAGGACCACGGCATAAATCAATAAAATCCCCTGTTTTATATAAAGTAATTGTGCTATCAGATAATTCTTTTAATAACTCTAATTTATAGGGTTGATCCTTTAATTGATTCTTGGCTTTTTCAATCGGAATAGATATTTTTTCAAAAGACAAATCTTGTTTAACTAAATCTTTCATGGTCTTTTCAATTGAAGATAAATCTTGATTAGTAAGAGTGCGCGGCAACCCAAAATCATAATAAAAGCCATTTTTAATAGCTGGGCCGATACCCAATTTTGCATTAGAAAAAAGTTTTTTAACAGCCGCTGCCAAAAGATGCGCGCAAGAATGTCTTAATATATCTAATTCTTCTTTGTTGTTCATAACTCAAGAATACATCCTTAAGAATGAAAGTCAAGCACGGGGCTACTTATACTTTTTCCTAAACTCTTCTGCGTCTTTTAATATTTTTGCTTTCATAAGCCCGCCGTGATAATCTGACGTATAAACTTCTTGCTTTTTGTAAAAAATCTTCTCGCTCCCCTTGAATCGCTCTAGGATCCCTTCGGAATTATTAAAATATTCAAAATCACCCTCTATGAATTTTTTAGGACCCCTAAATGGCTTTAATTCAGATATCTCTCTTAACGCTTTTTGTAAAAATTGATAAATTGATTTTGCCGGCACCGTCTCTGAAATTGTCCCCCCGTAGTAATTCATTCCCCATACCGCTTTTGTATTTTTAAGGACCATTTCCTCGCCAATAAAAGGGTTAAACCCAAAATATCTATCTCTGTATTTAAATTCTCCTTCTCTAAATTCAAATTCTTTACTTCCATCGGGAAGAACTTTCTCTCCTCCCTCTCCCCTTGAAGCATAGGTGTTAATTTTTGCCTTTACCAAAAATTTAATTAACCTCATTTTAATTATAACGCCTAATGACGATATATCGCAATACCATTGCGTTATAGCAG
>CAZFRP010000008.1:0-16429 GCA_964521415.1 uncultured Candidatus Saccharibacteria bacterium
ACATTCCCAATACTCAGGACGCCTCGCTTTTTCTTAATGGCAATATTAAAGACGGCTTTGTTTGCTGGAGCGTGGCCAACCTTACCAAAGAGACCAATGACATTTTTGATAAATGGGGAATGCCGAGCGCCAAATTTACTTACGATGAGGCAAAAGCGGTTTATTTCGGCGATCCGGCCACAGAACAACAGGCGATGGACGAGGTCTGGAATAAATATAAAACCGACCATCCGGACGCACCCGAATCTTTGAAAGAATCAATGCAGGGCGATGCCAGAGCTTTTTACCGCAACGAAGCCAAAAAGAATCTTCAATATAAAGTAATGGATAGTTACTTCATTGATAAAGTTGATGATAAAATTCCGCTTGGCTTTTCCAAAACAATGTTTGAAGGAACTTGGCAAGAACGCACTTCAATGATTGCTTCTTATGAGGTTGCCAGAGCTACCAAGGGGTTGGTTTCAATGTCACCGGAAGATGCCACGCTTTTACGACAAGGCAAATTCGGCCAAATGAGCGATGCCTTTTACAGCTCATTTGAAAATTATCTAAATATGGGCGAAAAAATGGGCTTCGTCACCCAACCTGGTACTATCAAATCGCTTTTTCAAATCGCTCAAGGCGGGGCAACTTCAGCCGCTGGTTGGGATAATCTTGGAAAAATTTACACCGATTGGGGAACACAAAAGGTCTTTAACTTTTTTGACAAACAGCTGGGCGCACCAGTTGGCACGGCTTATCAGATTTATCAATCTTATGATGCCTACAACAAAGCCAACGATGCTTACCAAACAGCCAAAACTTTAAATGATTTTGCCAATTTAAGAAATTCTGCTGATATCGCCACAACAACGAAAAACTTAAACGAGTCCTCAAAAAATTTGAATGATATAAAAATGGTTGGAATTAATTTCGTCGTCCAGCTTATCGGCGCCAAAACATTTTCCAAATGGGACCAGCAATTGGGTGCGCCGCCCGGCACATGCAGCGGCTTGGTAACACTTCTTCTTACTGGTAATCCAATCGGTCTAATCTTTGCTTTTGCAATGAAGTATGTTTTTACCATCAAAGTTGAGGTAATGGGCGAGATCCCAATCTGCCAGCAGGCTGGCTCTACTTACAATGATCCTACTGCTGAAAAAATGCCGCAACAAAGCTTTAGTGGAATCTTTAGCAAACTCGGATTTGGTGGAAGTAGTGCCCCGGGTGGCTATCAAAAAATTACCGGCGATCCGCAAAAGGACTTTCCTTTTTATCAAGCCCACGCTCAGTGCGCCGTCAAACGCCTCTCTGGTGCTCTGCTCAATATCGGCAATGCGACCGGCAACAAAGATCTCTTGCCAACGCAAATTTTGACGTTACGGCCTGAAGACGTGCAGTATTTTGCCAGCGAAGTGGAAACAGATTATGGCAAAACCGAAGCCGAGCGCGGACTATCTGGCATGCTTTATTCGGATATGTTCTCAGAATACGTTCACATCGGCTATTAATAGGGCTTGATTTTAATTTTCTTGACTAAATTATTGCCGACTTTGTCGTTTATTTTTTTAATAATTTCAACTTGGGAGAGCATTAAGTTAGAAGAAGCCGAAGGACTTTGGGTCTTGACAAATAAAGTGCCGTTTTTAAAACAAAGCGGTACAAAAAGCCCGTCGGAAATCTGCAAGGCAATATAGCAAACCATTGAAGCGGTTAGAATATTGGCTTTGCTGCTTTTTCTGGCTCTATTTTGAAGCGTTTGTCCAATTTTTGTCAGAACCATAAAAATTCCTAAATTAAGAAATTTATTTCAATTCTATTACTTTTGACTTTGAGATAATTTTCGGGCTTAAATACGAAAGCGAAGTTGAAGTTAAGATTGTCTGGCCTTGCTTTAGAAGCTCTTCGATTTTCGCCCGCTTACTTCTATCAAGCTCGGAAAACATATCATCCAAAAGCAAAACCGGTAAAAAACCGGTTGTTTTCCTAATAAATTCCCATTCGGCCAGTTTAAATAAAATTGCCCCTTCTCTAATCTCACCCCTTGAACCGAAAAGCGAAAGCGGCCGGTCTTTAAATAGAAAAATAAAATCATCTTTTTGGGGACCAAATAAAGAAAATCCGAATTCCATCTCTTTTTGGCGGTTCTCCTTAAGGATTTTTTTTAAATCATGGCGGGGTGACGGAAGGTATTCAATCTGCAATTTTTCTGGCAAAAAGCCGTTTATTTGCTTTAAAAAGATTTCTCTGGTTTTTTGCAGATATTCTGAGGTTGAAATAAAGCTTGGGTCAAAAACATCAAGGGTTGCTACTCCTTTATTGCTTTCTTTTATCTTAAAGAGGAGCCGGTTTCTCTGGCGAATTATTTTTAAAAAAGAAAGTAGGGTGGCGGCATATTTCCTGGAAATTGAAGAGAGCAAAATATCCAGAGAGCGCCGGCGCATAGACGGCGAGCCAGAGACAATTGAAAGCGTCTCGGGAGTAAAAAGCACTGTCTGAAAAAGTCCGAGCATCGAAATTATTCGGCGCGGCTTACCATTTATTTTGAGTCGTTTTTTGCTTCCTTGATCTCTTTTTAAAATAATTTCTAAATTAAATTTTCTTTCATCCTCTTCAATGTCTCCGATTGCCTTCGCAAAAGGATGTAAGAAAAAGATTAGATCTTCGCTTTCTTTGGTGCGAAAAGATTTACTGGTTGAAAGAAGATAAATCGCCTCAATGATTGAGGTTTTGCCAGTGGCGTTTGCCCCTAAGATAATATTGGTCCTGTCAAATTCGGCCTGAAATTTTTCCTGGTTACGAAAATTAACAAGACAAAGGCGGCGCAGATACATTATTCTTCCGTCTGTAGAGGCATAATCAGATAAAGATAATCCTTTTGTCCAAATGGCTTAATAAGACCGGGGTTTAATTTGCCAGTCACGGATAGGGTGATTTTTGGGGCAGATATTACTGAAAGGGCATCTAAAATAAATTTCGCATTAAAGGTAATTTCAACTTCCGGCCCTTCGGTCTCTGCTTTAAGTTTTGAAGTGTTTTCGCCAAGAAGAGACGAAACAGCGCTGACCAAAATTTCACTTTTCTTTATTTCCAGTTTGATGTTAGAGCCGGTTTCTTTGGCAAATAAATTCGCGATTTTTAAAGTATTTTGAAATTCGGAAGTTGAAATGACAGTTTGGGTTTCAGTGCTCTTGGGAATAATCGCTTCATATTCTGGAAAGCTTCCTTCAATTAATCGAGAAATTATCTCTACATCGTCTAAAGTAAATAAAATTTGATTTGAGGAAATCGCAATTTGTGCCTGGGATGGCTGAATTAAGGCAATAATTCGTGAGACCTCGGATAAGGTTCTGGCTGGAATTACCACCGTTTTTTCTGCCCGCTCTTCTTCTTTTTCAAAAGTGATAACTTTTTCTGCCAGACGAAAACTATCGGTGGCGGCAAATCTGGCCTCTTTTTTTGATAATTTTAAATAAACACCGGCAAGCACTGGTTTTGTTTCATCATATGAGGGCGCAATTAAAACTTGGGTGATTGCCTCCTTAAACTTACTGGGCGAAAAAGAGGCGGCTACCTTTTCTTTAATTTCCGGTATTAAGGGGAATTCATTGGCGGCGATTCCTTTGATTTTGGCTTTATACTTTTCGCTTTTTAGATTTAAAGTATTATTTTCTACCGAAAGTTCAATTTTATTATCATCATTCATCATTACATATTCAATTAGAAGTTTGGCGGGGATAGTGACGGCACCTTCTTTATCAATTTTTGCTCCAATAAAACAGTTTGCGCCAATTTCAAGGTCAGTAGCTGACAATTTTAGCCGACCGTTTTCTGTTTTAAGTAATATATTAGAAAGCACTGGTAAGGTGGCCTGCGGTTTAGCTAATCGTCCAACAATGTTTAATCCTTGATTTAAATTTTCTTTGGTGCAAGATAGTTTCATAACCAACTCCTTTATAAAGTTATCCACAGTTTTTTATTTGTTAATTAATTAATCTATAAAGTAATAACAATAATAATAAGCGATGTTGAAAATTAGGATAACAACAATAATTACTAAAATAAGCGTAAAATTGTTAAAAACTTTTAAAATGATTCTGGAAAAGTTGTTAATAACAAGTTAATAAAAGGGGTAAAAACTGGGTATAATTTTATCCCCAAAATATCCACACTATTCATTATACAATCTGTTTTTAATTAAACTAATCTCTTGTTTTAAACCATTATTTTGTAAAAGTGCTTTCTCGATTTTTTCGCAGCCATGAATAACAGTGGTGTGGTCTCTTTTTAATTCTTTACCAATTTTAGGAAAAGAGTAGCTTAATTCGTGACGTAAAATATACATCATTACTTGGCGCGGATGCACTAATTCCCGATCTCTTTTCTGATTTAAAATCTCTTCCTTTTTCATGCCGTAAAATTCAGAAATTTTATTAATAATTTTTTCAAAACTAAGGCCAGTGGCCTTTGGCAATTCATAAGAGCTTAAAATTTGGTTTGCCCTTTCAAGTGATGGTTCCTCGCCTGAAAGCTGGCAGTTTGCTACCAGGCGCGTAAATACTCCCTCAAGCTCTCGAATATTTTGTTGAATTTTGGTCGCAATTAATTCCAGAATTTCATCTTTAATTTGGTAGTTTTTCTCTTTTTGTTTTTTCTTTAAAATCGCTAGTCGTGTTTCAAGGTCAGGCAGAGAAATGTCAGCAATCATCCCGCCCTGGAATCGCGAAACCAACCTTTCTTCAAGTGCCGAAAGCGCCTTAGGAGGGCGATCAGAAGAAATCACGATTTGCTTATTATTTTGATGTAAGGCATTGAAAGTGTGATAAAACTCTTCCTGAGTGCTTTCCTTGCCGACTAAAAACTGAATATCGTCAATTAAAAGCGCATCCGTATTTCGGTATCTATTTTTAAATTTTGCCGCGCGTCCTGCCCGCACTGCCTCAATATAATCGTTAGTAAATTTTTCGCAGGTGGCATACACTATTTTGGTATCACCTCTTTTTATTATTTCATTGCCGATCGCCTGCATTAAATGGGTCTTGCCAAGACCAACGCCACCATAAAGAAAAAGAGGATTATAGGAGTCGCCTGGTTTTTTGGCAACTGCAAGGGCGGCCGCATGTGCCAAACGGTTTGAGGCGCCAACCACAAATCGGTCAAAAGTGTAATTCGGGTTTAGTAAAATTTCGTTTGGGCTTTTATTTAATGAGATAATCTGTTTTACGGCTGAAGAGACGGTTTTTTGAGGTTGTGGCATCGCCCTTATGGCTATTTTGTAGCGAAGCTCATGAATTTTTTCTGGACAATGTTTTTTAACTGTTTCGGTAATTTCTTTTTTATATTTATTCTCAAGCCATTCTTTGTGGAAAGAATCAGGTACACCAATAATAAAAACACCATTTTCGCAAGAATAAATAAAAGTGTCTTTAAACCAAGTTGTAAAACTTGCCTGGGAGAGAATAATCTCAAGCTCTCCTAAAATTGCTTGCCAAAGAATTTTTAGCTCCATTGTCTTCTATCCCCAACATAACAAAGTTATCCAGAATCATCAAGTATCTGCCCACACCCTTGAAAAGAGTGGATAAACTGTGTATAATCATTACATAATGCAAAAGTAAAAATGAAAAATTACAAAATCGGTTTTTACTTTTTCGTTTTCAGTTTTTAATTTAGCGAGCGGAGCGAGCGATGAAGCGAACATATCAACCCAAAAAGAAAAGACGAAATAAAAAGCACGGTTTTTTGCATCGGATGAAAACTAATACCGGACAACGTGTCTTAAAAAACCGGCGCCTTAAAAAAAGAAAACAACTGACGGTTTAAAAATGCTAAAAAAAGAGCATCGTCTGCCGACTTATGTTTTTCGCAAAATTTATGCAAAAGGCAAAACCAAAAAAGGACAATTTGTGATTTTGCGGAACCTGAATAATTATCAAGATAAATCACGTTTTGGTATTGTGATTTCAATAAAAGCAATCAAAAAAGCCACGGCCAGAAATTTAGCCAAAAGACGAATAACAGAAATAATAAATCGCCACTATGATAAGATAGAAAAAGGACAAGATTTAATATTCATTGTCAAAAAAGAAGCCAGTTTTAGCGAACTTGAAAAAGAGATTTTTGGGTTGCTTAATGTTTAAAATAATTTTTTTAAAAATAATCCGCTTATATCAAAAAACTTTATCGCCAGATCATGGCATTTTCTCGTCGCGCTTTAAAAACGGGTTTTGTCGATTTTATCCTACTTGTTCCCAGTATAATTACGATGCGATAGAAAAATATGGCGTGGTTAAAGGGGTACCACGGGGTGTCTGGCGCATTTTACGCTGCAATCCCTGGTCGCGCGGCGGATACGACCCAGTGAAATAAGGAGCGCTATGTGGAATTTAATTTTATATCAGCCATTATTTAATCTTTTAATGATTTTTTACAATTTTTTAGGGCAAAATATGGGATTGGCGATTATTGCCGTGACTTTGCTTGTGCGAATTATTTTAATGCCTTTAACTGGAAAATCTTTACGGGCGCAAAAAAAGATGACCGCCCTAAAACCACACCTTGATAAAATCAAAAAAGATCATGGTCACGATCAAAAATTAATGGCCAAAAAAACCATGGAGCTATATCAGCAGCATGGCGTAAATCCGGTTACCTCTTGTTTGCCGCTTTTGATTCAGTTCCCGATTTTTATTGCGCTTTACCGCGTTTTTTATAACTTATCTGCTGCCTCAACTTCCAATATGTTTTATCCTTTTGTGCATCGGCCAGAAAGCATAAATACTCATTTTCTTTGGATTGATCTGGCTCATGCCGATCCGCTTTATATTTTACCTATTTTAGTAGGCGTAACCTTTTTCTGGCAAACAAAAATCTCAACGCCGCCGCAAACAAAACCAGAGCCCAAAAAAGATGGCAAGAAAAGGGATATGATGCAAGATTTTCAAGCCACCTTTTCCAAACAGATGCTTTATATTTTTCCGATAATGTTTACTTTTATCTCGCTTCGGCTACCCGCGGCCCTATCGCTTTACTGGGTGATAACGACTTTGTTTGGCATTGCCCAGCAATATTTGATAATGAGAGACGGTCAGCCAATTTTAGAAAAAGGCAAATCCGGCAAAACCCAAATTAGGGTCAAAAAACGAGGGAAATAAAATGCCGTGGTGGGATGCGAGAGCGGCTTAATCGGCTGGTTTCGAAAACCATGCGTCCCGCAAGGGACACGGGGGTTCAAATCCCTCTCCCACCGTATTGATATCATGGGTTCGCCCCAGAACCTGAGCAAAGCTCGGTTCGGGGCGCCCTGAACCCTACGTGGTTCATGGGCGAATCTCACCCCCACCGAATCTCTTGACATCAAGCTAATCTTAAGTTAAACTTAAATTATGGAAAATATTATTGGACTAAAAGATCTGAGGGAAAATATGTCTGTCTATGCCGAAAAAATCAAAAAAGGCAAGACCTATATTGTGGTTAAAAAATCAAGACCGCTTTTTAAAATTTCTCCCTTTGATGAAGACAGTGAGCTTTGGGAGCCAGTCGTTGATTTTACCAAAATTAAAAAGAGCGGCGTTGCTATTAATGACTTAATTACAAGAATCTAAATCCTATTATGGATAAAATTTCCAAAGCGCTTTCAAAGCTTACATCGGTTGAACGAAATAAAATTAAGAAAATTTTACAAAAAATTGCTATTGATAATTTTAGTGGACTTGATATTAAAAAGCTAAAAAGCCACGATAGAATTTTTCGAATAAGATCAGGTTCATTAAGGATTATTTTTCGACAAGATGAAAACGGCCAGAAATTTATCTTAGCCATTGCGCGAAGAAACGAAAAGACGTACAAGAAATTGAAAATTCGTCGCTAAGATAATTAATTAGAACAATCAGCCAATTTTTGAATATCTAAATTGCCACCGATCATTACTTTCTCGTTTCTAATTTTGGCAAGCCAAGAACACAACCTTGACAGATGGATAAATTTAACATCCATATTTGTGAATTTACCTTGTGTCATATCCCATTGATAAAACATCTCAACAGCCGGATTATTTTTGTTTAGAAAATAATACTCTCTTTTACTTCCCCCATCAGAATATTGTGCTGTGTTAAGCAGTTGCCAACCGGCGGCTTTGTTTTTTTGCTCAATCCAACTTAGCCAATTATTTTCCACCCCATTTTTATTAATTGAGTTGCTACCCAATAAACTATCGTTTACCTCCTCGCCTGATAATTCACTAGGAAAATGAAAATTATAATATACATATTTATCCAGTTCTGTTGTTTGTGTTATTTCTTCCGGTCTTGAACGATTAAAAACAAATTTTGACAAGATTAAATAAAGAACAAAAACACCAATCAGCAAAATGATTATTAAGGCAATCTTTTTTGTGGTCGACATATTCCCCCAATCCTAATAAGAATTATATCATAATATTCATTGGCGGGGCTGAAAAATTGTTTATTTCTCCTTAATAATTTATAATTAGGTTAGAGGGGTTTATTTTGGATATAAAATCATTTGGACAAAGTTTGGTGCAAGCAAATACTTCGCAGCTTCTATCGCAAATTTTAAGCGGCGCAATTTCTTTGCATGCTTCGGATATTCATCTTGAGCCGCAGGAAAAGGACTTGCGCGTGCGTTATCGCATTGACGGTGTTTTGCAGGAAGTAGCCAAGCTGCCGCTTTCTACATATAAAAACCTGCTCTCGCGGATTAAATTTCAAGCCAAAATGGGGCTTAATGTTAATAACGAGCCGCAAGACGGCCGCTTTACGCAAGTAATTTCCGGCCGGCATTTTGATTTTCGTTGTGCGACTTTGCCTTTAGTTTATGGCGAAAATGTCGTTATTAGAATTTTAGAGCAAGAAGCAAAATTTTACACTTTGCCAGAGCTCGGATTTAGAAAAGATATTATTGAGAAATTGTCTGCCATTGCCAAACGGCCCCAGGGAATGATTTTGAATACTGGGCCAACTGGTTGCGGCAAAACCACCACACTTTATACCATTTTAGCCGAGCTTAATCAACCGCGCGTAAAAATTATTACTTTGGAAGACCCGATTGAATATAAATTAGAAGGAATTGCCCAGTCACAAATAGACGAAGAGCGCGGTTTTGGCTTTGCACAGGCCCTAAAAGGTTCGCTTCGCTCTGATCCTGATATCATAATGCTTGGCGAGATTCGCGACACTGAGACCGCAAATATCGCCTTGCAAGCCGCATTAACTGGACACTTGGTCTTGTCAACTTTCCATTCTTTAAATGCCGCTTCAACTTTGGTGCGGCTGGTAGAAATTGGCATTCATCCTTATTTACTTTCTGGCTCCATTAACGCGGTTTTGGCCCAGCGGTTAGTCCGCAAAATTTGTACGGCCTGCCGGCAGCAATATAAAATTGACAAAATGATGGCAAATTATTTGCGGACAAAGTTGCCCCAGTATCGCATCCCAGGGACTTGGTATCGCGGGGCCGGATGCGCTGCTTGTTCTGGCACTGGTTATAAAGGCAGATCAGCCATTGGCGAGCTTTTAATTCCTACACCAGAGATAGAGGATTTAATCATCAAAAAGGTCTCGCTTTCACAGGTTATCATTATGGCGCACCAACTTGAAGGCCTCTCGCTTGAACAAGATGGAATTTTAAAAGCCATTTCCGGAATAACTACATTAGAAGAAGTTTTTCGGGTGACGAGAGAATAGACGGACTATTAGATGATTGGATAATTAGAACATTAGTTAAATAGATAACCAAAAAGCCAGGTGAATTTTAGTACTCTGCTAAATCCGAAAAAGACGGGAAAATACAGGAGTGTTGTCCTGCGTGAGCTTGCGCATATTAAGCATTATGCTATAATTTATATGGAGTGATAATGTATAATTGGGACTATGATCTAAAATATATCAACAAAAAAGACCCAGAATATATCCGCTGGAAAATTCAGCGACAGATTAATTATGGGCTTAACGACACAAAACTTAAACCAGATTTAGTAAAAAAACATTGGGCTAAATTAAAGATTGAGCCGGCAAAAAAACAATACTTGGCGAGCTTGCTATGGCAGAAGAAATAATCACGCCGTCCCAGCGGCAATTTTTGGATTTTTTTAAAAAAGAAACCGATCTGCGTCAATTTTTTTATCTAACCGGCGGTACAGCGCTTTCTTTTTTTTATTTTCGGCATCGTTTATCAGAAGATTTGGATTTTTTTGCTGAAAAGGATTTTTCTTTGGAAATTGTCCAGCCATTTGTAAATCGCTTTGTCGAAATAAGTAAGCCCAAAAAACAGGAGTATAACAAGCTATTTAACAGACACATTTTTATTTTCACCTTTGCGCAGAAAAAGATATTGAAAGTAGAATTCGGTTATTTTGAGCATCCGCGATTACAAAAACTTTGCCAAAAAGAAGGAATTTTGGTGGAGGATTTGCTGGATTTAGGAGCAAATAAAGTTTTTTGTCTCTTTGATAGATTTGAACCCAAAGATTATATTGATCTTTATTTTCTGCACCAAGGCGGTTATTCGCTTTTTAAATTAAGAAAAGCAGCTGAGAAAAAATTCAAAACAAAAATAGACCCGATTGTTTTTGGGACAGTTTTACAGAAAGGGATTAAGATAAAATTTCCGCCAAAAGCGCTTTTTAAAGGAAAAATATCGGCAATTCAAAAGTTTTACGCAAAAGCGGCAGGAGAGCTAAAAAAAGAGATATTTGAATAGATAGAGCTACTAATATCCTGCCAAATTTGAAAAAGGCGAGAAAATACAGGAGGATCGTATGTTTTTGAGGCAATGAGGACGGAATACGGAATGGTGGCTCTCGCCTTTAGATCGTTACCTATCGCAAATAGTGAGTTTAAAAGAGAAGCGTCCCCCGATCCCCCGATCAAAAGAGAAACGTCCCCGAGTCGCCTGTTATTTAGATCGTTACCTATCGCAAATAGTGAGTTCAAAAGAGAAACGTCCCCCGATACGTCCGTGGAATAATACTTTAAATAGCTTTATTTATTATTATTAAATAGGAAGATTTAAAGCGCCTGCTACCCAGCGAACAATTAGTATCGCTATTGCGATAATAATTAAACCAATCACAGCGGTCACAATTGCATTTTTGCCGGCTTTTGTCTTGTCTTCATTCCCCGCAGCAGTTAGATAGATTATACCCCCGTATATCAAATATCCTACAGCTAAAAGACCAACAATAAATAATACATAATTAAGAATATTTGCCACAATATTCTGGGGGGCGCCAGAAGTAAACATATTCCAGCCCTTAAGATCTCCAGCGCTGATTGCGTGAGCTTGAGGAACGATGCCGAAGACAGCAAAAACACTCAATAATGTAATAATTTTTTTCATTTTTTCCTCCGTTCATTAACTAATTTTAAATTCTTAATCCCAAATTTTTATTGAATTCTTAATGATTTAATGTTTGAAAATTTAATCATTAGAAATTGATTAGAAATTATGAATTTGTAATTGAAAATTTTATAACTTATCCCCAACCATTATAGCAAAAAACGCTTTCAAAAGACATTATAACACACCATAAATGCAAAATCCAAAATGCATAGTTTTTACTTTTTCGCTTTCAGTTTTTAATTTACTAATATGGCGGTGCGGTTTCAGGAGGCGGGGCGGTGCCGGCGGTAATCTGCCAAACCCAGGTGACGATGGCAAAGGCAAGTAAAGTAACGACAATGCCAACAATGGCCCAGACAATAGTTTTTTTGCCTTTTTCGGCTTTTTCTTCATTGCCATATGCAGTTAAATAACTGTAAGCACCGATAATAAACATTAAAACCGCAATCGCACCAAGCAAGGGGATGATAAAATCACGCAGAATACCACGGAGTATGTCCAAAATATTATCAATTGTGACGCACGCCCAGCTTGGTGACGTATCTGGCGGTGGGCAATTCGGCGGCGTTGGTAAAATACTCCACATTAAGCCGATTTTAGTTAATTTATCAAAAATTTTTTTCATTATGGCGTTCCTGTATTTAGGGCGTTAATGACCCATTGCGGAATAAGCAAAGCCAAAGAAATAATGATAACGGCAATGATGGCCCAAATTAAATTCTTTTTCGCTTTGGCTGTCTGCTCTTCGTTGCCAGCTGAAGTGATGTACATAATACCAGAATAAACAATCGCCAAGACCGCCAAGGCGCCGGCTAAATATAAAAGCCAGTTAATTGTTTTGGTAATGAGTTCAACAACCCAGTTTTCTCCAGGGGTTGGTTGGGGTAGACCAGTGGCTGGAGTTTGCGGAAAAGTTGGTTTATCCCCAATAGGTGTAGCCGCGCTGGCCTTTTGTAAAATGGCAAAAATTATATTTAATAAATTATATAACACTTTTTACTCCAAAAAGCTCAAGCAGAAAGTAAATTAAAATAAGCATTGAAAGGCCAATTAAAGCACCAATGATGGTATCTTTGGCATCTTGTAAGGCCTCGGGATTGCCCGATGAGGTTATATATTTAAAACCAGCGAAAATCAGCATATAAACCGCAAGGAGGGTGCCAATGCCAGCGGCCCACCAAAAAGTTTTTTTTAAATGCTCAGGGAGCGTGGTAGGCGAGGTTTCATCAGGAAATGGCGCGCCGATTTGGACCGGAGTGCCAGTGCTGGTCGTTGCGCTAGTTCCTGTACCAGTACCGGTGCCGGTCCCTGTGCCAGTAGAGGCGGTTTTGGCTTCACTGGCAATAACAGCATTGATACTATCATAAGCTTGTACTGTATAAAGAGTACTAGAGTTGCTTGCCGTTCCCGAAAAAGTATAAGTAGTGATTGTTTTATCGGTAATTTTGCCAGTTGGCGTGGTGGGCATAGTGCCATTTTGAAACACCTTATAAGATTTTGCATTTGAAATTTGGTTCCAGTTTAGAACAACATCATCGCCTTGTTTTTGAACTTTAAGATTAAGTGGTTGTAGTGCCCTGGCTTTACCAAACCCAAATAGCGATAAAAACAATATTGCAAATACAAAAATAGTTTTTAATTTTAAACTGTCGTTTTTCCTTTTTCGTTTTAATTTTTTAATCTTGATCATTTTCAAACTTTGTTTGAAAACAAGGTTCTCGCCGTAAGCGAGGTTCTCATTTTCAAACTTTGTTTGAAAACAAGGTTCTCGCCGTAAGCGAGGTTCTTATTTTCTCTGTATTAATGGTTCGGCATTGCCCAAGATGTTGGTGCAGGAAGTTGATGCAGCATTAATGGCATCTTGAGCGGACTGTGCTTTTGAGACCACCCCGTCAATCATAATTTTGAAAATCTCATCCATTTTTTGTCCTTCGCCGGCTTTGTACCAACTTGAAGCAGTATAGGCCTGGGCATCAAAAATCGAAAGACCGGTGGCACTCTCTAAGTAAGCAGTTTGTGATTCTTTATATTTTTCTTTAGCGGGCTCAAGTAAAGCAGTTGATTTTTGGCTGGTTTGAGTGTAGGTTCGCTGATTTTCTTTCCCGGAAATAAAAGTCAGAAAGTCCCAAGCCGCGAGAGGGTAAGGGGTATTTTTGGCAACCACTTGAGGAAAATAGTAAGCCAGATCAAGGCGGTCTAAAATTCCCTTTATTTGCGGCGCTGGCGCCATTTCAAATCTAAAATCGCCGTATTTGCGGTTTAAAAATGGCTTTAAATATGAATAACCGAAAATCATCGCCACTTTTCCTTCACCAAAAGCGGAAATACTGTCTGGAAAACCTGAATTCCAGGTGTAAGTTTCTTTAGAAGGTTGTGCATATGAGGTATAAAAATCTAAAGCCAAGGTTCCGGGATAAACCGACGTGCCGTCATTTTTTTTGACCGGTAAATTAAATGAGCAGCTTTTTTTGTCATCTGACGTCATTTGGGTATTGTTTTGCATTAAAAGAAGCGAAAGAATATCAGTTGCCCGGTCAACATTGTTTGCCGTGCCAAGTGCCACTGCCGAGCGCGTTATTCCACCCCGGCCGTCTTTTTTGGTAATCAGTTTTACTACTTCAACAAAATCCTCCCAGGTTTTAGGAGGGGAAGATAATAATTTAGAAATTCTTTGCTGTTCTTCTCTAATTTTGTTTTGCTCATCCTCATTCTCAGTGGCAGAAAGCTGGCGGGAATAGCTTTGCGATTGTTCATCAAGCGCGGCATCAAAAAACTTTTGGTTGTAATAAAGCGCTAAAGAATCCACAAAAAGCGGCACGCCGTAGACCTGATTTTCAAAAATTAAATCTTGCCCGGCGGTTTTGACAAAAAGTTCATTAAATTGGGTGGGCAAATCTTTTTTGGGCTCGTTTTTTTTCGGTTTAATAAAATAAAAATTTGACTGGTCCGGCGCTGGATATAATTTATCTAAGTGTTTGTATACAGTGTCGTTTTTGAGAGTAAAAATATCCGGGCCCGTGCCTCCGGCCAGGGCATTTAATAAATCCTGCTCATAGGTGGCCGGATCTTTTTGGACATATTTAATGTTGGCATTAGAATGCTCTTGTTTATATGAGGCGATGATATCTTTGAAGGCATCTTCATCATCGTATAAATTCCACCAGGTTAAAGTAAAAGTATCAGAAGGATAGACAAGTGGTTTTGGTTTCTTGCCGCCTCTGCCACTAAAGGAAATAATCACCAAAATGATAATTAATATGCCGACAAAAGCGCCAAGCGCAATTAAAATGTTTCTGTTCATTTGCCCCCGAATTAGTCGTTAGTCATTAGCTACTTGCAATTAGCTTTTAGGATTTTTTTAAAATTTTCTTTGGTGTCTTCTCTTTTTAAAGCCATTTTAACAATTGATTCTAAATATCCTTTTTTCTCGCCAATGTCATAACGCTCGCCATCAAACTCACAAGCATAAACCGGGTTGCCTTCCTTAATCAAAATATTAATGGCGTCCTGCAGCCAGATTTCATTGTTCTTGCCTGGTTTAGTTTTTTCAAGCGCTTCAAAAATCTGAGGCGTTAAGACAAATCCGCCAACATGAGCCAAGTTGGAAGGTGCTTTATCTGGACCTGGTTTTTCAACCACGCCCAAAACCTGGTAAACCCCATCTTTTATTGGCTTTGATTTGATTATACCATATCTTCTTTGTCCTTCGGCATCAGTTTTTAATACTGACAAAATCGGCGCCTGGTATTTTTGGAAAACATCAATGAGCTGGGAAAAATAAGGTTTTTTATTGCCAATGATAAGATCATCGCCCCAGGAAACCAAAAATGGTTCGTTGTTGATAAAATCCTTGGCGCATAAAATCGCATGGCCATTGCCCCGAGGTTCTTTTTGGCGAATGTAAAAGAAAGTGGCCAGGTCGGCAATTTCACGAATGGTTTTATAGCTTTCGGATTTGCCGGCTTCTTTAAGCCGATACTCCAGTTCAAAATTGTAATCAAAATGGTCTTCAATTGCCCGCTTGTTCCAGCCGGTAATTAACGCCACATCAGAGATACCGGACAAAACCAACTCTTCAATAATGTACTGAATAACCGGCTTGTCAATTAAAGGCAGCATTTCTTTGGGCATGGCCTTGGTAAAAGGCAAAAAGCGGGTACCGTATCCTGCCGCGGGAACGATGGCTTTTTTAATGGTCATTTTCGCTCCTTATAGTCGCTTTATAAATCCAAATGACAAAATCCCAATGCCAAATGAATGACTAAATGACTCAATGTATAAAATTTATGAATTTGGATTTTGGATTTCATTTGAAATTTGAGCTTTGGATTTCGCATTATTAAAGACGAACTTGTTATCTTGATAATCTACCTTTACAGTGTCGTTTTTTTTAAATTCACCTTCAAGAATTTTAGTGGAAAGCGGATTTTCAATCTCTTTCTGAATTAAGCGCCGCAGTGGCCTGGCACCATAAACAATATCAAAACCTTGATCGGCTATCCGCGTTTTAGCCGTCTCAGATACTTTCAGTTTAATTTTTTGGCCAGAAAGTAAGGCATCAACTTCTTCAAGCTGAATGTCCACAATTTGCTTTATTTGCTCTTTTTCAAGCGACTTGAAAATTATTATTTCATCTATGCGATTGAGAAACTCAGGACGAAAGGTTGATTTTAGTAGATCCATTAGTTCATTTTTTGCCCCGTCTGGACCTTTTTCCTGGATAATATGCGAGCCAATATTGGAGGTGGCAATAATAATGGTATTTTTAAAATCAACTTTTTTGCCTTTGCTATCAGTCAAATGGCCTTCGTCTAAAATTTGCAGCAAAATATTAAAAACATCTGGATGCGCTTTTTCAATTTCATCAAGTAAAATCACGCTGTATGGCCGACGCCTGATACTCTCGGTTAATTGTCCGCCTTCTTCATAACCAACATAGCCAGGTGGTGCGCCCACTAGGCGAGCGACATTATGTTTTTCCATATATTCTGACATATCAATACGAACTAAAGCGTTTTCGTCACCAAAAAGGGTTTCTGCAAGTGCCTTGGTAAGGGCAGTTTTTCCCACGCCAGTTGGACCTAAAAAG